>JAJRAG010000024.1 GCA_028682925.1 Methanomassiliicoccales archaeon | reverse complement strand
TCTATCGCAACTCCAGTCTATTCGTTCCAAGGCGAAGGCAACTACTCCGTCACCCTTACCGTCACTGACAACTCGGGGGACAAGTCATCGCGTTCAAGACTAGTGGTCGTTTCCCTGCCTGACTTGGTCGTCACGCAATCGGGTGTGAGCATATATCCTGACGATGCGGGTGTCGGAGACAATGTCACATTTTCTGTTACGGTCAGAAACGATGGATCCAGGGCGGTCCATGGAGCAGCAGTTGTCTTCCTTCTCGATGAGCAATCGATCGGTGTCAGATCTGTGGACATCTCTCCCCATTCGACTGTTGTGGCCAGCCTTCTTTGGACGGCGACATCCGGAAGCCATTTGTTGCGTGTCGAGGTCGACGGGGAAGATGCGATACAAGAGAGGTCAGATATCAACAATTGGGTGGAGATCCCGCTGACGATCACGAAAGATGCCAGTGGATTGGACCCGTTTGGTTTCTACACCGGGATGATGCTTCTCTCTGCTGGAGTGGTGATAGTCGTCGCGATTGCAATTCTGCTGAGAGCCAGGGGAAAGAGCCTAGGTTGATAGAGAATTGTGATGAAGGGTCGATAAGAACGTCGAGCGCCCCGGTCGGGATTCGAACCCGAGTCCCGGGCTGTCTGCTCCACCAGAGGAGGAACGACAGGCCCGGATGATGGGCCACTACACTACCGGGGCCTTGCTTGAGACCAGAATAGATATGTCATATTTATTCCTTAAGGTGTCCCAGAAAATCCACTGGGTTTACAATATCATTCGCCCGCCCTCGCATTTTCGAGACCGATCCTTTCCGTCAGTAGGTTTTATGAGTATACGCCCAGATAATGGTTGAAAAGGAGGACCCCAGCAATGGAGAAGAAACTGCGCGTCGAAGATTACATGGTCCGGGATGTGGTCTCCGTGTCCCCCGATTACACTATTGAAGAGGCCGTGAAGAGACTGATTTCGACGGAGTTCCACGGACTCCCAGTAGCGGAAAACGGTCGTCTTGTCGGATTCATCACGGCCAAGGAGCTCTTGAGAGCAGCAACGAAACCCAAGATGAAAGTGCGGCAGATTGCGAGGAGGGGTACCATCACGGTGAGCCCGGACATGGACATCGACGATGCGGCACGTGTCCTCTTCAGATACGGATTGCGAAACGTTCCAGTCGTCGATGGGAAAGGGAAGATTATAGGAATCATTTCGAACATCGACATAGTCAGGTCCCACATCGAGAGAGCCACTCCAAGCAAGGTGCTCATGGTCAAGACGTTCTTGGAGTCAAAGCACAAGATCGACATCAAGGTGAAGAGGACGGTGATCCCGATTGAATCGTTGAGACCGACACAACACGAGATCTATGCCGATGAATTGAGGGGAAGACAATACGAGATCAAACGGGGATTGGTGGAGCCGATAATTGTCGTACAGAAACGAGATCACTATTTGCTCGTCGACGGACATCATAGGGTCCTCGCCGCGAGAGAGATGGGAGTCAGGCAGTTCACGGCATTCGTTCTGGAACCGAGCGCTGAAATCGAGCTCGGTATGGAGCGCTCAGCTGAGGAAAGGGGTCTCAAGACACTCGACGATGTGAAGATACTCGAAGGTTCGCATCATCCTCTTGTCGAGATCACTACCAAGCTTCTGAAAGGCGAGGGATGACTTCTTTGGTGTGGCCTCTCTCAGATTTCACTTGTTCCTGGTAAGCGACTCAAGCATGATCTTCTGTTCGACCGAAGCGATTAGTCCGATCGTGCTTATCACGGTATCTGGGTTCAGGCTAATGCTGTCGATCCCAGATCGTACCAGGAATTCTGCGAACTCGGGATAGACAGATGGTGCTTGACCGCAGATTGAGACGACTTTGCCTTTCTTGTGCGCCGTTACGATTAGGTGTTCGATAGCTCGTTTTATCGCTTCGTTCCGCTCATCGAAGTACCCCATCTTGCCGAGTATGTCAGAGTCCCTGTCGGCTCCCATTATCAGCTGCGTCAGGTCGTTGCTTCCTATTGAGAAACCGTCGCAGAGATCGGCGAACTCATCGGCCATGAATATGTTGCATGGAACCTCCGCCATCAAATAAAGTTTGAAGTCCCGTCCCTTCTCCAACCCGACCTCGTTCATCATCGTTGTGATTTTTCTCAGCTCATCGACAGTCCGGACGAAGGGAAGCATTACCCATATGTTCTTGAGACCCATCTCTTCCCTCACTTTCTTCACTGCGACCAGTTCCAGCTTGAACGCCTCTCTATACTGTTCTGACACGTAGCGGGAGCACCCTCTCCATCCAATCATGGGATTGGACTCATGAGGCTCGAATTTCTCTCCTCCCTTCATCTCCCTATATTCGTTCGTTTTGAAATCCGAGGTCCTCAGGATTATGGGCCTGGGGTAGAAAGCTCTTCCAACGACTGCAATCCCCTCAGCGAGCTTATCGACCAACTCTCTCGAACGTCCCTGTTCTATGAGTGCTAGAGGGTGCTCTCGGACATGACTGGTAAATAGGAACTCGATTCTCATGAGACCGACCCCGGAGACTGGAAGTCTGGCATACTCCTCGGCTTTGTGCGGCACTCCTATGTTGACGAGGATCTTTGTCCCCGTGACTGGAACGCTCTTCATCACGACTTCGTTTGAAGGTCTGGTTATCGTCGCGACCTCATCCGCACCTTCGTAGACAACTCCCATCTTACCATCGACGGTTATCAACGTGCCTTGGGTGAGTATCTTCGTCGCATTGCTTGCACCCACGACGCAAGGTATTCCGAGTTCTCTCGCCACAATCGCGGCATGACAGGTCATGCCGCCCTCGTCCGTGACAATCGCAGCAGCCCTTATCATCGCTGGGACCATGTCAGGAGATGTCATTAAAGTGACGAGGACCTCCCCTTTCTTCACAACGTCCAAGCTCATACCCTCACCTAGGATCCTCACGGTTCCATGGGCCGTTCCTGGGCTTGCCGCTAGTCCTCTGACCAATACCTTTCTCATACCTGGTTCCGCGGGCTGTTCGACTTTCACGTCCTTCCCTCCAACTTCATTTGGCTTCTCAATCTTCGAATTCGATGACAGCGTCGTCACAGGTCTCGCCTGAACGACGAATATCTCGCCATTTTCGATGCACCACTCTATATCCATCGGCTTGTCATAGTGCAACTCAATCTGGTTCCCAATGTCGGCAAGGGCCAGTATCTGTTCGTCCACGATCTTCTGTCGGGCAGCAAGCTCCTCTCCCACGTCGTCTTTGACGCTGTCTCCGTTCTTTCCCCTTACTAGTTTCCAGGTTTGCTTCGCAATTCTTTTGTTGATTATCTTTCTGTGGAACTTGTCAACGACGTAAGTGTCAGGAGTCACTTTGCCCCCTACCATCGCCTCTCCAAGTCCATATCCAGCCTCTATGATGATATGAGGTAGCTCGGAGTTCGGATCGACCGTGAACATTATCCCGGAGACCTCTGAATCGATCATCCTCTGCACGACAACAGCCAGCTTGACCTTCTTGCGATCGAATCCCTTGCTCGACCGGTATGCGATGGCTCTCGGCGTAAACAATGAAGACCAGCACTTCCTCACTTTGTCGAGCAGGTCTTCCGGACTACTGACGTTCAGGTAAGTGTCCTGCTGACCTGCGAAGCTTGCTGTTGGAAGATCCTCTGCTGTGGCGCTCGACCTGACAGCCACAAATCGTCTCTCATGGTGGTCCCTGAAGAGCTTCTTGTATTCTCTGAGGATCTCATCCTTCAGATCCAGTGGGATACCTACCTCCTCGAAGGCGGTTCGAATGGAGGAAGAAGCATCCTGAAGCGATCTGTCGTCAGCGACGTCGACGGTCTCCAAAGCTTTGTCGACCTTCCTAATCAAGCCTTTCTGCTCAATGAAATAGTCGTAGGCGGCCGTCGTCAACACGAAACCTGGCGGCACATTGAAGCCGGCGGAGGTCAGTTCACCAAGGTTTGCTGCTTTTCCTCCAGCGATTTGAATGTCGTGGACTCCTAACTCATCGATGCTAGCTATCTTCTTCATTCACCTCTCCCCATACAATCAGCGTCCAATTGCGAGGTCTTCTTCGCCACGCACTCCATCTTCAATATTGAAATACCTAGGCTCTGATAAATCCTGTGGTCCAAATCAAATCATATGATCAGCAGTCTCTCACTTTTCGAGAAGATCTCCTCGGTCTTCGCAAGAAGTTCGACTTTGAACACCTGTGATGGGGCTTCCACGATAGCCTTTCATGTTTCTTTCAAGAGGTTTCGAGTTTCCCAATTATCTCTCTATGCCAATGATATCAAACGATTCGTCATTAATCAGCATTGTATCTGGAAAGAATGAAAGGAAATCCCCTCTTTCTCAGAATTATCCTGGCCATCGATATGACATATCTTCCTCGAAGATCATACATGAGATAATCCTTCTTATGCGATAGAAGCACTCAAATATGGTCACACGTAATTCCCCTGTCCGAGGGTGTGTGTCTTGAATCAACAAGATGTAGCTCGAACGGTAGAAATCCGTTGGCATGGCAGGGGCGGTCAAGGAATCGTCACCGCCAACGAGATTCTTGCGGGGGCGGCTCTCAAGGAAGGCAAGTATATCAAGGCTTTCCCGGAGTTCGGTCCAGAGAGGATGGGCGCCCCGATAAGAGCCTTCGCCAGAATATCAAACAAGCCTATAACAGTACACAGCCAGGTTTACTACCCTGACTATGTGGTTGTCGTCGATTCAACTCTGATCGGCCAGATTGATCTCGTCGAGGGACTCAAGTCATCTGGAGCGGTGATAGCAAACTATGCGGACTTGCCCGACAAACTCAGAGAAGTCCTTCACGCGAACACTGGCGTCCATACGGTCAATGCGACAAAGATTGCTATGGAAGAGATAGGGAGACCGCTTGCCAATACGGCGATGCTTGGCGCACTCGCCAAGGTCTCTGGCCTCGTTAGTATTGAGAGCATCACAAATGAGCTTGCCAGCAAGTTCGCGGGCAAGTTTCCGAAGGAAGTCACAGCCAAGAACATAAAGGCCGTGGAACGGGCCTACGCGGAGGTGTTGTGATGGCTGAATCGGACAAGAAGTACAACGAGTATCCTATCGGTGGGATGATTACAGAGAGGGGTAGCGCCAGGAGATACAAGACGGGTGATTGGCGTTCCCGAAGACCTGAGGTGGACGAAGAAAAATGTATAGATTGTCTCTTTTGCTGGATATTCTGCCCAGACAATTCGGTGCTTGTCGAGGATGAGAAAATGAAAGGCTTCAGATACTCGCACTGCAAAGGGTGTGGAATTTGTGCCACTGAATGCCCGAAAAAGGCAATAACAATGAAAGAGGAGGGGGCATAGATGCAGAAGTTGTTGGCAATGAATGGAGACCAAGCAATAGCGTATGCCTGGAAACAGATCGATCCGGACGTCGTCGCCGCCTACCCTATTACACCCCAGACGATTATCGTCGAGGCGTTCTCGGAATATGTGGCCGACGGACACGTCACGACCGAGTACGTATGCACGGAGTCGGAACACAGCGCATTGAGCGTTTGTGTAGGCGCTTCCGCGGCAGGAGCCAGAACGGCGACCGCTACGGCATCGGCGGGTCTGGCTTTTATGTGGGAGATGCTTTACATTGCCGCATCGATGAGGCTGCCGATTGTAATGGCGGTGGCCAATAGGGCGTTGAGCGGACCAATCAACATCCACTGCGATCACAACGATGCGATGGGAGGAAGGGATGCAGGTTGGGTGCAGATCTACGGTGAGAACGCTCAGGAGGCGTACGACAACTCAATAATGGCATTCCGGATTGCGGAGCATTTGAACGTTCGTCTGCCAGTGATGACTTGCCTGGATGGGTTCATAACAAGTCACTCGCTCGAGAATATGTCTCTCCTCCCTGACGACGTGGTCAAGAAGTTCGTCGGTGATTTCAAACCCATCAGACCGCTGCTGGACGTTAGCGAGCCGACCTCTTATGGCCCATTCGACTCGCCCGAGTACTACTTCGAACACAAATATCAGCAGGTCAGGGCGATGGAGGACGCGTTTCCTGTGATAAAGGAAGTCCAGAGGGAGTTCGCAGAGATCAGCGGCAGGTCATATGATTTCATTGAGCCATACCGTGCAGATGACGCCGACTACGTAGTG
>JAJRAG010000151.1 GCA_028682925.1 Methanomassiliicoccales archaeon | reverse complement strand
TTGTTATACTGTGCGTCTTTGCCTCTATCTCTCTTTGTACCCTCTTTGAGGATGAGTATAGGCGTGTTTCCCATTCCCATGTACCATACCTCCATTGTTCTTGAACTAACTACACGCATATCGGTGAAAGCTAGTGCGATTTGAGATGTTTGTTCTTCTATATAAGCATAACGGACATTTCTTCACACTCCATTCCGTCTCGATTCACATTCCAGATGAACGACACAGACCATCAATCGAGGCCGAAACATAATACGTGGGGATGCACGGTCGTCCAATTGTTCAGAGCTTAATAGGTACATGTGACTCCTCCGTTCGGCACAAAATGTTAAATCGGATACGGAGATTCATGGTAGTCTCAGAGGATTGCCAATGAAAACATGCAATACGTGCGGCAAGGTCGAAGGCGAGATCACGCTTGATGGATCGAAGATCATGGTCGAGGAATATGGAGTCTGCAATAAGTGCAGGAAGGCGCTTGCCAGTCTGGGTGAAACCTACCGTGATGATTACGAAAACAGAACAGGACAGAAGATGGAGAAGATAATTCCCTGGCCCGCGTTCAAGGAATTCAGCTGGCCCCCCCACGCTGATGTCCTGCTGTCTGGATGGGAACTGAAGACGTGCGAGTTCGCAATTGCAATGACGGAGACTAGCCTAGTGAGCGGCAGAAGGTCGATTGCCAGCATCGAAGATGAGGCCACTAAAAGAATCTCCGAGTTGTCAAAGGCTATCGAGGAATCCAAGGACTATGGAGAGAGGACGAAAATGCGGAGAGACTTCGATCGCTATAAGAGGAAGATGGATAAGGTGGAGGAATTGGCTAAAGCCGGTGAGCGCCCACTTTTCATCATGTCTATTGA
Organism: Methanomassiliicoccales archaeon; assembly: GCA_028682925.1. Lineage (GTDB taxonomy): Archaea > Thermoplasmatota > Thermoplasmata > Methanomassiliicoccales > JACIVX01 > JAJRAG01. The sequence continues at coordinate 4,170 of JAJRAG010000151.1, read as the reverse complement.
CAAGATTATCGGCATCGAGACCGAGAAGAGAGGAGACTGGATGCACGTGAGTTTCCAAGAAAGGAAGATAAAGACCGGATTCTTTGGAGGGAAGAAGGAGATAACAGTCCCACAAAGATGGATTGTCACGGCCTTGTACGAGGACACCATCAATGCTCTTGTCAAGAGGGTCCGAGAAAAGAGCCCGCAATGATCCTTGACGGTCCAGATCCCTCTCACATGATACCGGTCTAGAAGTACGAGCCCAATCCCCACGAAGAGAAGTGATTTTATGCCATGAACATATCTCTGTAGCACTCGACCGCGATTGTTGAAATCGAGAAGCACTTTGTGGAGATGGGGATGGATAGGATGGGGGAATTGGAAACCTGTCTTGCGCTACTGTTCAGAAGGAAGGGGAAGAACGTACTTACAGAGAAAGAACTTGTTTTTTCAGCTTCAATGGACTTCCGCTGGTTCACCCCGAAGGAAGCTCAGAAGCTCTTGGAACTCGGTCTGAAGAAAGGGCTGCTCACGAAAACGGATGGTTTCGTCAGGCCGAACTTCGAATACAAGAAGATCGAGATTCCTGGAACCTACAGACCGGGCCAAAAAGCACTGGTCGATGAGCCCGAGGACGCATCACTTTTCGCTAGGATCCTTGACGCAATATCAGCAATCTCCAACTGGAAGAAGAGGGAGATCGTCGCTAGAATAAATAGAATCCAGGAGCGACTCGGCGTTGACATCGAGGTGGCTGCTTTGGCGCTTGCCCAAGAGGTCGGAGTCTCGACAGCGACTTACATGGAGAACGTGAGGACGGAGGTCCTCAGCAAATGAGGTTCACTCCTTCTTCATCTTGATCAAATCGCCAAGGGTAAGCTCCTTGGACCCTGCAGCTTTCGATTCTGACTTGATGACCGGGACCTTCTCCTTGAGGGTGATCCCAAGCTCATTCTCCAGCTTCTTCACGAGCAAGTCGTCTGGTCGCATGTCTCCCCTCTCGAGCTTGTTGATGACGCTCGTCTTTTCATTGATCTTAGCGGCCAGTGTCTCCTGCTTCCAATCCCTTGCCATACGAGCCTCCTTTATGAGTCTTGGATAGTCCAAAACAAGTTCGATCGTCTCTTCCTCGACGTAAACGTCCTTAGGCTGCATCCTGCGCTGCCTCTGTTCGAGACGCTCCACGATAGCGGACTTGGTGGCAACTTCTTTCTTTCCTATCTTCGACGCGTCGCCGAATTTCATGCATTCCTTACATACTCTCAACACCGTTCCCTCGATCAGTATCGGTGTCGTCCGCTCCATCTCCTTGCCACATAGTTCACAGATCATCTTGGGTCAGCCCTATTGAATGCAGATGGACCAATTTAAACATGACTGAGATGACTCTGGATATCAATTCCAGATCGAGACGCTAGTCCTTCCTATTACCCCAGATGGATATTCACTGCGAAAGAGTCAAATAGACCTGGCCTTCATATTAGCGGAGGAAGGGTGACCTGTTGAAGGAACAACAGCTGGACGGGTTCATTTCGGAAATGAAAGACAAAATTGAGATGCTGGAGCGAAGGAACAATGAGTTGATAGAAGAGACGCGAAGGGTCGAGGGCGAGAAGCGCTACATAGAAAGCGAACTCTTCAGGCTTCAGAAGGAACTCAAGCGCATGAGGACCGAGATGGAACGGCTGAAGTCCCCTCCGTTGATCATAGGATTGATAAAGGACCTGCTGTCGGACGGTAGGGTAATAGTCAAGAGTTCTACAGGTCCTGACTTCATCGTAGGCACTTCAGAATATGTGCCCTCTCAAGACCTCGTCGTCGGTGCAAGAGTTGCATTGAACAAGCAGACATTGGCCGTGATGGGCGTCCTTCCTCCCTCGCTCGACCCGATCGTCATCGGCGCTGAGATCATCGTCAAACCTGGTGTCACATATAACGAGATTGGTGGATTGGACGACCAGATAAGAGACGTCAGGGAGGCAGTTGAAGATCCGTTGCTCAGACCCGAGCTCTACAAGAAGGTGGGGATCGAGCCTCCGAAGGGAGTACTCTTGGTGGGACCTCCTGGCACGGGCAAGACTCTTCTTGCGAAGGCCGTAGCCCACCAGACCAGTGCAACTTTCATAAGATTCGTGGGGTCTGAGCTAGTGCAGAAATACATTGGAGAGGGAGCAAGACTCGTGCGAGAGCTTTTCGAGATGGCCAGGGAAAAGGCTCCAAGCATCGTCTTCATTGATGAACTAGACTCTATAGGAGCAAAGAGACTTGAGGTCGCCACATCGGGAGATAGGGAGGTCCAGAGGACGCTGATGCAGCTCTTGTCCGAACTAGACGGTTTCAACCCGATAGGCGACGTGAAGATCATGGCGGCGACGAACAGACCGGACATACTAGATGAGGCCCTTCTCAGACCTGGCCGTTTCGATAGGATCATCACGATCCCGCTGCCGAACTACGATGCGAGGCGAGAGATATTCAATATCCACGCGAAGAAGATGAACATCGACTCCACGGTGAATCTACTGGAGCTTGCGATGAAGTGCGAGGATGCCACCGGGGCGGATATCAAAGCGATATGCACCGAGGCTGGTATGTTCGCGATAAGAGACAACAGAGATACGGTGTGCATGCTCGATTTCGAGCGGGCGATAGCAAAAGTATTGGAGACGGAAGAGGGTAAATTGATTGAATCAGGCGTCATGTTCGCGTGATTCCTCTAGAGATATGTCCTCGAGGTCCATTTCGATCACCAACGGTCCGATGTAGTCGCACTTCTTGCAGTGGTACTTGTAGCCGGTAAGGAGGCCGGCCTCGTAGTATAGGTCGGCGGACCCACATTCTGGACATACCAATATCTTCTTTTTCACGCCCATTCAATAGCGATCGCAACGTATAATACCTCTACCGTTATCTGTCGAAGTAATCAATTCCAGAACTCAGGGAACACCTGTTATATACCGAGATCAGAATCAGAACGTCTATGCAGGCGCTAGAAGCTTCTAGAATAATAACGGATGAATATTCAGCGAAGATATTGCTTGCGACTCTCGAAAATCCCAAGACCGCGGTCGAATTGAATCGGGAGATGGACATCCCGATAGCTGCCTGCTACCGACGCATTAGAGCGTTGGAGAAACAAGGACTGCTAAGGTGCGTCGAAGTGCGATCGACGTTCGAAGGCAAGCACATAGCTACCTACGAATCGATACTGAAAAGGGCGTCCGTATTCCTCGAGAACGGAACGATCAAGACAAGGTTCGAGATGGTTTCAGGGGAGAGCGAGGATTTCTTCATGGACTGGCACGGACAGAGTAAAGAATGATCAGTCGGTGCTGAGATCCTCTCCGCCCTCGAAAACCTGCTGGATCGTATTGTAGATGTCTTCCATGCCGAAGGGAGTCCTTGAGGATACTGGTGTCAATTCCCTGTACATGCCGATACTCTCCATCGCCTTGAAGAACTCTATGCTGAGGATGGTCTGTGACGTGCCTTGTTCCTGACCCAGCGCATCGTACAGAGTGTAGGGATCTCTAGACCAGCTCAGGATGGTCTCCACATCCTCTTCATTGATCGTGTCGGATTTCGAGAGGACATTCAGAATCGGTACGAGAAATCTAAAGTGGGTGATCGCGCACAACATCAGGCTCGAAACGAACCCGGATGGGGTCTTTGAGAGCAGCGGGTCGGAGAGAAAGACGAAGAACGAGTCGCTCTTACCCAGAGCCTCCACCACTACGGAGCTCGACTGCCTGAAGGCGAAGAGTTCCATCTGACCGGGCGTGTCGATGAGAAGGTAGTCCGATCTGAACGTATCGACGATGGAGACTATCTCCCTGGTCTTCAGAGCTATCATGTCAGAGCACACGATCTGCGCTCCGTTCGGTCCCAAACCGTACTCGTTCATCACATCATCAAGACGGACCCAGTCCCTGATGTCGATGTCCGGAGCATAAGGCACCATCTCCGCTCCAGGATCCAGATTGAGCGTAACGTCGTTGAACCCATGCATCTCCATCCACTCTCGGAATGCATTGACAAGAGAACTCTTCCCGCTTCCCGCGGTTCCGATGAAGTAGATGTTTCTCAAAGACGGCACCCCAAGGGAGAGCGGGCCCGGAGGGATGTTCGGATTCTATGGAGAATCTTTCGAACCCTCGACCCATCGGTTAAGAGCCGATTGCTCTACCT
>JAJRAG010000023.1 GCA_028682925.1 Methanomassiliicoccales archaeon | reverse complement strand
CACGCGGTCTCCACCTGGGGCAAGGGAAGAGGGGTGGCAAGAGTCCAGAGATTGTCCCAGGGGCAGAGAGGCGCCCAATCACCAGGCACAGTTGGAGGTCGGAGGGCCCACCCGCCATACGTCGAACGTGACTGGTCCAAGAAGGTCAACAGGAAGGAGATGGCCGTCGCCAAGCTTTCTGCGCTTGCCGCGATGGCAGATCCCGAGAAAGTAAGGGAGCGGGGACACAAGTTCGCCGAAGGAATCACTGTACCAATCGTGGTAGAGGATGATATCGAGAATCTGTCCAAAACCTCGGAAGTGATGGATGTTCTTGACAGAATCGGAATCGCGGATGTTGAGAGGGTCAGGGACGGTACGAAGACCAGAGCAGGCAGAGGCAAGATGCGAGGTAGAAGAATCCGCTCACCAAGAGGCGTCCTTATTGTCGTTTCGAATGAAGAGTCACCGCTTTTGACCGGGGCATCTAACTTGCCAGGGGTGGAAATAGTGACGTTTGACAACCTGAACGCGGCACTTATGGCACCTGGAGGGGACCCGGGAAGACTAGCACTTTTCTCCGAGTCTGCCATCAACAAGATAGGAGGGTGGTAGGATATGGCAAAGAGGGAGATCCTGCTACATCCATATGTTACAGAGAAGACGATGAACCACATGACGGGAAGTCCAACTCTGGATTTCAAAGATGGGAACAAACTTGAATTCATAGTCCTGAAGGATGCCACCAAGAAGCAGATCAGGGAAAGCTTCGAGGAGCATTTCGAGGTCAAGGTCGAAAAGGTCTGGACCAGGCTTGGCAAGGACGGAAAGCATGCGATCATCAAACTCGCCGAGGGGTACTCGGCTGAGGACATCGGAATGAGGATTGGAGTGTTCTGAGGGGGATTCCATGGGTAAACATCTCAGACAACAGAGGCGTGGCCGGGGAGGATCGCAGTATAGGTCACCAAGCCACAGACATCTCGGAGACATCAGGATGCCCCACACAAAACAGGGTACAGGTAAGATTACCGACCTGATGCACGCACCTGGAAGGACAAGCCCGTTGGCTGACCTCAGCCTTGACGGGAAGACCGTGAAGATCATTGCTGCCGAGGGAATGCAGGTCGGTCAGGTGATACAGATTGGCGAAGGTGGAGCAGTAGCTTCGGGTAACGTCATGATGCTGAGCAGCATACCTGAAGGGACTCTGATTTTCAACGTCGAAGCCCGTCCAGGAGACGGAGGGAAGTTCGTTCGGAGCTCAGGGAACGCCGCGGTCATTGTCAGTAGAGGTGAGAAGGTCGTTGTCCAGATGCCATCTGGCGCATTCAAAACCTTTGACCCAAGATGCAGAGCTTCAATTGGAATCGTGGCCGGTGGTGGGCACAAGGAGAAACCCTTCGGAAAGGCGGGCTCGAAGTTCCATGCATATAGGAGCAAGAGCAAGGCATACTTCAAAGTGAGAGGCGTTGCGATGAATCCTGTGGATCATCCTCATGGTGGAGGATCGCACCAGCATGTCGGGAAACCGAGCACCGTTGGCAGGAACGCACCGCCCGGAAGGAAAGTGGGCCGTCTCTCGCCCAAAAGGAAACCGAGGATGTGATCTAAATGGCCGAGGAGAAGATGACAGGGACAAAGGCCTCAAGAAGGAAAGCGCGGAAGAAGAGAGGCGCGATAACTGCAAGGAGGAAGAAGGAGTTCACCTACCGAGGCTACACACTGGAAGAGCTTCTGGCGATGCCATTCGATGAAGTCCTTTCGCTCATGCCTTCTAGGGTCAGGCGATCACTGACAAGAGGATTGAACGAGGAGCAGAGAACAAGCTTCGAGAAGATCAAATCGGGCAAGTACAAGGTGGTCAGGACCCACAGACGAGACATACCGATCGTGCCGGAATTGGTGGGAAAGACCGTCGCCGTGCATAATGGCAAGGAGTTCAAGGAATTCGAGATAAGAGCAGAGATGATCGGTCATTTCCTGGGTGAGTTCGCGATGACGAGGAAGTCCGTCAGGCACTCAGGTCCAGGAGTCGGTGCGACGAGATCATCCAAGTTCCTGCCGCTTAAGTAGGTGATGAAATGGCCGGATACACAGCAGAATCAGATCCCGACAAGACATCGAGGGCAATAGGCAAGGAACTGCCAATCTCTCCAAAGTTCTCGAGAGAGATATGCACAATGCTGAGAGGCAAGAAGGTGACAGTCGCAGTCAGAATTCTTGAGGAAATCATAGACCTAAAGCGGCCCGTCCCGATAAAGCGATTCAACACGGGGGTCGCTCACAAGAAGAGAATCGGACCCGGAAGGTACCCGCAGAAGGCCGCCAAGGCGATACTAAGAGTAGTCGAGAGTGCGAGGAACAACGCGGAATACAAGGGTCTCGATGCGGAGAACATGAAGGTGGCAGTTGTGACGACGAATCTGGGCAGAACGATGAAAGGTTCTATGCCCCGTGCATATGGAAGAGCGACACAGTGGAACCAGCAGACTGCGAACATCGAAGTCATTCTTGAGGAGTTGGATTAGATGGCTAGCGAGAGGAAGTTTGTCACTGAGAATATTCGGAGGGTCCTTCTCAAAGAGTACCTCATGAAAGAAGTTGGGAGAGCCGGGTTCGGAGGAGTCGACGTCCAGAGGACCCCGATGGGGACTCGTGTGACGCTCATCACGGAGAGACCGGGGATAGTGATTGGCCGGAGAGGCGCGGCCATCAAGAACCTAACGAGAGCCATAGAGGAGGATTTCAATTTCGACAATCCGCAGATCGAGGTTCAGGAGGTTGAAAACGCCAACCTCAACGCCCAGATAATGGCAGAGAAGCTCGCGTTCGCGCTGGAGAGAGGATGGCATTTCAGACGTGCGGGGCACTCTACCGTGAGAAGGATCATGGATAACGGCGCAAGAGGTTGCCAGATAGTGATTTCGGGCAAGCTCACAGGGCAAAGGCACAGGACCGAGAAGTTCAAAGAAGGTCACATCAAATTCTGTGGGGAACCCAGACTCAAGTTCATTAGAAAGGGCTTTGCGGTGGCGAAGCTGAAACCCGGTGTCATCGGGGTGAGGGTTGAGATAATGGACCCAGCAGCGAAGCTTCCGGACGAGGTTGAAGTCCTCACTCCCGAGAAGGCTGTTGAGGCCATGCCAGAGATGGCGGAACAACTCCTTTGGAAGGAGGAGTTGGCTCAACCCGGATCGATTCCGAATGAGAAGAAGGTCGCCGAGAGCGAGGCAATTGAGAAAACAAACGAGACGGTCGAGGAGCAGAGGAAGGAAGAGGGAACAGATAGTGAATCTGGCGCTTCCGCACCAGCAATGGAAAAGACAGCGGCCAAGCTGCCCGACGTTCCTGCCAAAGAGAGCTCGAAGGAGGCGTAATTCAGATGGCATTGCTGAGGACCTCCGAGATCAGACAGATGAGCAAGGATGATAGACTCACGAAGATCCGTGAGCTAAGGGACGAGCTCATGCATGAGAGGGGTACTGCTGCAATGGGCGGCGCCCCAGCCAACCCTGGACACATCCGAGCTCTCAGAACGAACATTGCTAGGATACTCACCGTCGAGAAGGAGGAAGAGAAGTAATGGCTGAAATCTGTCCGGTATGTGGACTTCCCAAAGAATTGTGCATGTGCGAGGAAATAGCGCGCGAGCAGCAGAAAGTCAGAATCTTCACCGACAGCAGGAGATACGGCAAAACCGTGACTGTCATCGAGGGAATAGATGCTGATGATATTGACATCGATGACCTTGCTAGGAAATTAAAGACCAAATGCGCCGCTGGCGGGACTGCCAAAGACGGGAAGATCGAGCTCCAGGGGGATCACAAGAAGAAGGTGAAGGAAACCCTCGAAGAGATGGGATTCAAGACTGACGTAAGATGATTGCTCTATGAAGAAAAGGGATTTCATGAAACAGGAATTCATCGGTCTAGAAGCGGAAGTAATCGCCTCGACGCATCAAGGCTATAAATCACTCAGAGGCAGAATAGTCAATGAGACGAAGAACACCATAGTGATTGAGCATGATGGCAAGGCGAAGATCGTACCCAAGACTGGAAATGAGTTTCTTTTCACATACGGAGACGAGAAGATAGCGGTTCGTGGATCGGAGATACAGCACCGACCGGAAGACCGCATCAAGAAGACCAGGTGAGCAGATGAAAGGCGATGTTAGGGATATTGGAATTGAAGTTGAAGTTCCTGAGACCAGATGCACTGACAAGAACTGCCCGTTCCACGGGGAGCTCGGAGTCAGAGGACACTCGTTGGACGGGGTCGTGGTCTCGATACGGATGGATAAGACGGCGATAGTCAAGCGAGACTATCTACGTTACGTCAAGAAGTATGAGCGATATGAGAAGAGGACCGGTCGGTATGCCGTGCACAACCCTCCTTGCCTGGCCGTGAAGGTCGGGGATAGCGTCAAGATCATGGAATGTAGGCCAATCAGCAAAACTGTCTCCTTCGTAATCGTCGGGAAGAGGTGATTGATCTTGAAAGGATTGGCTGGCAGGCAAACCCGAGGAATTCAGACCGGGACTGAGCTCGACGTCATAGACAACACCGGCGCAAAGTCGGTCGCTGTGATCGCCGTCCCGGGTTACCATGGCGTCAATCGGAGATATCCAAGCGCAGGGATCGGGGACCTCATAGTCGCATCGGTGAAAAAAGGTTCGCCGGAGATGAGGAGACAGGTAGTTTACGCTGTCATAGTAAGACAGAGACGACCGTTCCGAAGATCTGACGGAACGATGGTCACCTTCGAGGACAACGCAGCGGTCGTAACGACTGAAACCGGAGAGACGAAGGGGACAGACATAAAGGGACCGGTAGCCAGAGAGGCAGCAGAGAGATGGCCGAGAATTGCCGCGACGGCCTCGATGATAATCTAGGTGATGACGATGGTGAAGAGCAGCAAAGCAAGGAAGCAAAGGAAGGCTCTATACAATGCCCCAGCGCATGCGAGGAGGCGTACGGTCTCCTCACATCTGAGCCAAGCTCTTATGAAAGAGCATAGGAAGCGGTCCGTGCGAGTGATTAAGGGCGACACTGTATTGGTGGTTCGTGGAGACTCGGACATTGTCGGGACAGAAGGGAAGGTATCGAAGGTCGACACGAAGAACGGAAGACTGACCGTCGAAGGAGTGACAACGACCAAGGCCGATGGCGCCCAAGCTGCCCGTTCCGTTCACGCATCCAAGGTTGTCATCACCAAACTTGATCTTACAGATTCATGGCGCAAGGAGAGACTCCAGCGCAGAGAGGAGGGCTGACAATGAGCAGACAGATGAAGCGTTTGACAGCTCCGAGGAGTTGGCCAATACCGAGGAAGACAAAACATTGGATAGTACACCCATCCCCCGGACCACACTCGATCGAAATGAGCATGCCGGTACTGGTGGTCGTGAGGGACATGCTACACTTGTGTGACACCGCGGTCGAGGCACGCCACGTACTGAGTACTGGCGATGTACTCATTGATGGAAGGATCGTGAAGGACCGGAAATTCCCTGTGGGGCTGATGGATATCGTCTCGATTCCGAAACTGAACCAGCATTACAGAATGCTCCTAGATCAGCGCGGAAAGTTCGAACTGGTCAAGATCCCCCAGGGCAAGGAACAGTGGAAGCTTTGCAGGATTGAAAGCAAGACGACCGTTAGGAATGCGAAGACCCAGATCGGACTTCATGATGGAAGAAGCATCCTTGTCGATTCTGACAAGTACAAGACCGGTGATGTTCTCAAGATCGAAGTCCCGACCCAGAAAATCCTTGATACTTACAGACTGACAAAGGGCAGCACTGCGATGATCATCAGTGGGGCTCACGCTGGAAAGATGGCGATTATCGAAGATTATATAGTCACAAGAACGCCAGGCCCGAACGTCGTGAAGTTCAAAGACGGCACCTCAACCGTGAATGAAAACGTGTTTGTCGTCGGCTCGAAAGCGCCTGAAATCGAATTACCGGAGGCAAGAGTGATATGAGTGATACGATGCGGCAGCCTAGAATCGAGAAAGTCGTCGTGAACATCGGCGTCGGAGATGCAGGGGAACGATTGGTCAAAGCACAGAAAGTGCTGGAAATGCTGACAAAACAAAAGCCTGTGGTCACCAACGCCAAAGTCACGAACAGAGACCTAGGCGTAAGAGAAGGCATGCCCATTGGGTGCAAGGTCACTTTGAGAGGAGAAGACGCGGAGGAATTCCTCAAACGGGCTCTCTGGATAAGAGAGAACAGAGTGGCGGTGTACTCCTTCGATCCGCGAGGAAATCTATCCTTTGGAATAACAGACTACACAGACTTCGAAGGTATGAAGTATGATCCTCAAATCGGAATTTTCGGCATGGACGTCAGCGTTTCGATCACGCGCCCTGGGCACAGGATCGTCAGAAGGAGAATAATGAAACGTAAGATTCCCAGAAATCATATGATGTCCAAGGAAGAGGCTGTCAAATTCATGAGAGAGAAGTTCGATGTCGAGGTGGTCGAATGAAGCCCAAGAAAGAGTTTGGCAGGAAGAAGGGTTGCCTACGTTGTGGCAGGAAGCGGGGGATAGTTCGTCGGTACGGCATGCACCTGTGCCGCCAGTGCTTCCGGGAGATCGCACCACAAATCGGATTCAAGAAGTACTCGTGAGGTGAAAGAATGCAAAGCGACCCATTGAATGATGCCATGTCGACCATAAAGAACGCTGCGACCGTCGGAAAGCAGGAGTGCAGAATCCGGCCCTCATCCAAGCTCATAGGAAGAGTGCTGAAGGTCATGCAGGAATCTGGCTACATCAACCAATTTGAGTTCATTGAAGACGGTCGAGCAGGCTTTTTCAAGGTGAAGATTGAAGGGAAGATAAACAACTGCGGAGTTATCAGGCCAAGGTACTCAGTAAGGAAAACTGACCTTGAGAAATACGAGGCCAGGTATCTGCCCGCTCAGGACTTTGGATTGCTCATCCTCACAACGACCGAGGGTGTAGTGAGCCACATGAAGGCGAAGGAGCTCGGAGTGGGAGGGAAACTCCTCGCATTTGTATATTGAGGATGATCAAATGACAATGACTGGAATGATAGAAGAGAAGGTGAACATCCCCACCGGAGTCAAGGTCGAAATCATGGACCAGACGGTCAAGGTCTCTGGCCCGAACGGGAAGCTATCTAGAGAGTTCGTGCACAACCGGGCGAAGATTTCCGAAAGAGAGGGCAGAATCATAGTCAGCTGCGAAATGCCAAGAGTGAAGGACAAGGCCGTGGTCGGGACGTTCGCGTCTCACATTAGAAACATGATCGAAGGAGTGACCAACGGTTTTACGTACAAGATGAAAGTAGTGTATTCCCACTTCCCCATAAAGGCATATGCTAAGGGTGACAAGTTCATCATTGAGAACTTCCTGGGCGAGAGGACACCGCGAAAGGCTAGCATTTTCGGCGATACGAAGATTGCAATAAAAGGCAACGAGATAGCTCTGACCGGAGCGGACATCGAAGCGGTATCCCAAACGGCCGCAAACATCGAGCGGAGCACCAAAATAAAGAATTTTGATTCCAGAGTGTTCCAGGACGGAATATACATTGTCGAGAAGCCTGGGAGGACGAACGCATGAACAAAGCGAAGGGAGATATACGGAAGATATCTGAGCTGCCGTACTACAAAGATGAGTTCGCAGAGCAACTCAAGGAAATGGATATCGAGTCCCTTTCGGACCTACTTGACGCATTGTATGATGATGTGAAAAAGAAAAGGATCATCGACGAGTTGAAGGGTGTGGGACCCAAGATCGCCGATCACTGGATAGAGATAATTGAAGAGAGAGGAGACCTCGAGGACATAGCGGAAGCAGAAGAGGCGCCGGCCGAGGGGAAGGCCAGGAAGATCCCGATGCCAGAGAAGACTACCTCGGAGGAAGATGAGAAGAAGGAGGCGCCGAAGGAGGAAACGGTTATCGTGGAGGGACCTCTAGAAGTCGAGACGAAAGAAGGAGAAATCATCGAAAAAGGAGGATACATCGCCAAGTTGAAACCTGAGCTCGATTCCGATACAAGAGTCCTCCTATCGAAGCGAAATATCATGTCAAGGAAGAGGCCACATTTCCTGCGACAGGAAGGTTTCAGGTTCAAGCGCCTTGGCGACACGTGGAGGCGTCCCAAGGGGATGCATAGCAAGATGAGAAGGCATTACAAGTATCGTCCTCCAGTTGTGTCCATAGGGTACCGTGGCCCCAAGAGAGTCAGAGGTCTGCACTCGTCAGGGTTCGAAGAGGTGATGGTTCATACTCCGGCCAAGCTCGATGGCATTGACTCGAAACGCCAGGCCGTGAGGATCGGAGGGAGCGTCGGCTACAAGAAGCGATTGGAGATCGAGGCAAGGGCGGATAAACTGGGAATTCGAGTTCTCAATAGGACGGGATGATATGGATCTCAAGAGTCAAAGAAGAATCGCCGCGCAGATCCTCAGATGCGGTGAGGGAAGGGTCTGGATCGACCCCGACAGGATCGAGGACGTGGCGGACGCTATCACTCGAGCCGACATACGAACGGCGATCGAGTCGGGCACGATCCGCGCGCTTCCGAAGAAAGGCGTGTCGAGAGGCAGGGCACGATACAACATCGCCCAAAAGAGCAAAGGCAGAAGGCGTGGCATTGGAAGCAGGAAGGGCACTTATGGGGCAAGGAGCCCGGAGAAGAAGCGCTGGATTCAGACCATCCGTCCGATAAGATCAACACTTAGGGAGTTACGCGATCAGGGCAAAATCACTCCGGCCGTCTATCGGAACTTCTACATGAAGGCCAAGGGAGGAATGTTCAAAAGCAAGGCCCATATTGTCAGCCACCTCAAGACCGAAGGGCATTTGAAGGAGGGTAATTGATGGCACAGGGACCGAGATACAAGGTGCCTTTCCGAAGGCGAAGGGAAGGCAGAACAGACTACAGACAGAGAGCCAAGCTCCTCAGATCTAGAGTTCCCAGAGCGGTAGTGAGGATATCTTTGAGAAATACCACAATTCAATTCATAGACTACGATCCCAACGGCGACAAGATCTTGGCTTCGGCCCATTCGAAAGAGCTCACGGAGATCGGATGGAATGTCTCCACTGGCAACGTCCCAGCAGCGTATCTAACTGGCTACCTTGCTGGGAAAAGGGCGAAGAAGGCAGGAGTGAGTGAATCGGTCCTCGACATAGGACTGAAGGTGCCGACAAAAGGCGCCGCATGCTTCGCCGCTTTGAAAGGTATGATCGATGCCGGCCTTAAGATACCTCACGGAAAGGATGTACTCCCATCCGAGGAAAGGATCAGAGGTCATCACATCGGAGAGGAAATTGAGAAGCTGTTTGTCATGGTCAAAAGTAAGATGGAGCGTGATTAGGAATGGAATGGACTCCGAAGACAAGGCTCGGAAAGATGGTGCTGAAGGGCGAGATTACGACGATGAGCTCCGCTCTCGCCACCAAGCTTCCACTCCGAGAGCCTGAGATCGTCGACATCCTCCTGCCAGAGCTGAAGGACGAGGTGATTGACGTCAACATGGTGCAGAGGATGACCGACTCCGGGAGAAGGGTGAAGTTCGCAATCACCGTCGCGGTCGGAAACGGGGACGGATTCATTGGGCTGGGACGGGCGAAGGGCAAGGAGGTCGGTCCGTCGATCAGGAAGGCGATCGACAACGCCAAGCTGAACATGATTGAAATCAAACGAGGATGCGGGTCCTGGGAATGCGGCTGTGGCACGCAGCACTCGTTACCATTCAAGGTCATAGGCAAGGTCGGTTCGGTCGAAGTCTCCCTGAACCCCGCTCCGAGGGGCGTTTCCTTGGCGGTCGGGGATGTGTCCAAGAGCATATTGGCTCTTGCTGGAGTAAAGGATGCCTGGGGATTCGCGAGGGGACACACGAAGACGACGGTCAACTATGCCCTGGCCACTTTTGACGCACTGCAGAAGACCTCGGAGATGAGAGTCTCGGAGGAGCAGCAGAGACGTCTTAAGATTTCGAGCGGGACGACCATGATCCACATCGCTGAGCAGCATATTGGCAAGGAAGAAGCTGAGAACTCAGCCGCAAAGGAAGGGTGATCCAGTTGGCATATGCTGTGGTCAGGGTGCGAGGTCATGCCGGCGTGAATGCAGACATAGAGGATACCATGCGGATCCTCAATCTTACGAGAATAAATCATTGTGTCGTCGTCCCTCAAACGAGTATCGTCAAAGGAATGTTGAACAAGGCAAAGGACTACGTGACATGGGGAGAGATATCTGCCGAGACTCTCGCACGGATGATAAAGTTCAGGGGAAGATTGCGAGGCGACAATCCCATTGAGGACGCTTACGTAAAGGAGAACTCCAACTTCACGTCGATCATATCGCTGGCTAGAGTCATAGTCAAGGACGAGTTCCAGTATTCCGATCTGAAAGACGTCAGACCGATCTTCAGGTTGAGCCCTCCCAGGAAGGGATATGAAGGGAACAAGAAGTCTTTCCAGAATGGTGGTGCTCTCGGTTACAGGGCGGAGAGCATAAACGAGCTCATAGCAAGGATGCTGTAGGTGAGCAATCATGCCGAGCAGAACTAGGAAGTTTAGGGGAAGCCGGACCCATGGTCGAGGGAAGAAGAGTGGAAGGGGCGCTGGCAAAATGGGAGGACATGGGAACGCCGGACTTCACAAACACAAGGTAATGAGAATGCTCAAGTACTATCCAGACCATTTCGGCCGACATGGTTTCAAGCGACCTCAGAAGGTCGCATACGCCAAGATCGCCATTGACATAAAGGAAATACGGGAAAGGATGGAGGAACTGGTGAGGGAAGGAATCGCTGTCAGAAAGGATGATAGGATCGCTGTCAACCTCTCCGAAATGGGGGTCGACAAGCTGCTCGGGTCCGGGAACGTGACAAGCAAGCTTGACATCACAGTATCTGAGACTTCCGAGGCCGCCAAGAAGAAGATCGAGGCGGCTGGCGGGTCAATCACACAACCCTAGAGAAGCCCGGGATCGACATGGCTGACGAACCGAAGAGCGGACTCTACAGACTCAAGCCTTTGACGGACAGATTGCCTGCCGTCTCCAGACCGGAAGGCCATGTCCACTTTCGAACGAAAATGATGTGGGTCATCCTCATACTCGTCTTCTATTTTGTGATGACGAATGTGTTCATCTATGGCCTTGACCAGAAGAACACGGTCGACATGTTCGCTCAGTACAGAGCGATCCTGGCAGGTTCGCAGGGTTCTCTGATGCATCTGGGCATAGGACCTATCGTAACAGGTTCGATCATAATGCAACTCTTCGTGGGAGCGAAGATAATAAAGCTCGACCTCAAGAACGACGAAGACAAGGCGGTATACCAGAGCACTCAGAAGTTCCTTGTGATAATCATGATAATAGTAGAGGCCGTCCCCCAGGTCTTCGGATATCTTGTGCCCTCTCAGACACTCGTCAACGGAATGGCGGGCTTCTTGGGCGCTGATGGCGGTCTCAACATGGCCAGATTGATCATCATACTACAATTGTTCGCTGGCTCATACCTCGTCTTCCTGATGGACGAGGTCGTATCGAAATGGGGCATCGGGAGCGGAGTCTCGCTGTTCATTGCGGCTGGCGTGGCGGAAGCCATCTTTACCGGCACGCTCAACTGGAATGCTTACGACTCGAGCGCTGCACTGAGTCTGAGCAACCCTCCAGCAGGCACGATTCCGAAGACGATCTACATAATACAGAACATGCCCGCATCGGGACTGGTCAGCGGAGGATATGAACGTATATTGCTGCAGAATCCCAATCCGATGGTGGCATTGATTGGGACGGTAGCCATTTTCTTCTTCGTCGCCTACGTAGAATCTGTTCGCATCGAATTGCCTTTGGCCCACGGGACCGCAAGAGGAGCTAGAGGAAGATATCCAATCAAGCTCATCTACGCCTCCAACATCCCAGTCATACTCATGGCAGCCGTATTGGCGAATGTTAGCATGTTCGCACTGCTTCTATATGGAAATCCAGCATTCAAGGGCATTCCGTTAGTAGGCGGCCAGTCCTGGTTGGGATATTATCAACCAGGTACTACCTATCCGTCGGGAGGACTGGCCTGGTATCTTTCTTCGCCGAGAGGCTTGAGCGACTGGCTGTTGCCTATCTTGAGCCCTGACAGGTATGGATACCTTGCTTCAGGACATGATGCGCTCCAGGTCGGGGTTCATGTCCTCGCATACATGGGCGTGATGATCATCGGGTCGATAATCTTCGCCAAGTTCTGGATAGAGACGACGAACATGGGACCTGAGGCCGTCGCAAAGCAGATAGAATCGAGCGGGCTGCAAATCCCAGGATTCAGAAGGGATCCGAGGGTTTTGAAGAGGGTCCTCGAAAGGTATATACCTGTGGTAACCGTGATGAGTGGTGCTATGGTGGGAGCGTTGGCCGCTGGTGCGGACCTGATAGGCACTGTGGGAAATGCCAGCGGCACCGGCGTGTTGCTTGCCGTAGGCATCATGATCCAACTCTACGAAGCTATGGGCAAAGAGCAGATGATGGAGATGCACCCCGTACTGAGACAGTTCTTTGGAGGTGAATGATAGTTGGCCGGCTCATCGCAATCCACGAACATGCCCCGCCTTGCGACGATATTCATGTTCGTAATAGCGATATTCATACTCTTCGATCAGACGCTCCGTAACGGTCTTGGGATGATCGTTGGCTACGGTCTTGAACCTCTGATTGGATTTGGAGGCGGCTTCCCGGTCATGAGTCTTTTCCTCAGCGGCATGATCATGACTGGACTGACGATAGTCATCAGGCATTTCTTCATCGACTATGTGGAGCAGGTCAAGAGCCAGAAGATCGTGGCAGCCTTCAACAAGGAGCTTCGTCAGGCTCGGATGGAGAACAACACCTACAAAATGAAGAAGTTGACAGAACAGCAGGCAAAGATCCTTCAGAAATCGATGTCTGTGACAAGCTCACAATTGAAGATCCTGCCAATAACGCTCATAATCGTCATCCCCATATTCGCCTGGCTAGCCGTATTCATGACGCAGGTACCAAGCACCAACTTCTCCGTTCCCTGGTCCTTCAACAGCGATCTGAACGGCATCTACGTGATGCCGAGTTGGATACTACTGTACTCACTTGCCAGCTTGCCATTCGGCCAGGTCCTCATGCGAACACTTCGCTACTTCGCTTTCAAGAAGCGGCTGGATGCGCTCAAGGCCGAGGGAAAATGAGGATCACGATAAGCGGTCCACCTGGATCAGGAAAGAGTACGGTCTGCAAGATGCTCTCAGCTCGTCTCGGAATAGAATGCGTCAT
>JAJRAG010000150.1 GCA_028682925.1 Methanomassiliicoccales archaeon | reverse complement strand
TCAAGTCGCCGAGTCGATCGTAGTAGATCAGATTGGCCTTCTGGAGTACCTTCATTTCCCTGAGCCTCTCGATTCTGTAACCGACCGACCTACTCGTCATGTCCATCTTCTCAGCTATCTTCTCGTAGGTCCACTCGGTATTGTTAGCTAGCATAATGAGCAGCTCTTTGTCTCTCGCGTCCAGCTTCTCTCTGGTCATCGTTCCTCCCGTCTGATGAGCAATCGATTCCTAAGGGCCTAATTCACAGCAACGAATATAAGTATGTTGTCGGTCAACTTCACTGGTTCTGACATGCTAGATCACACCTGATCTCCTGTCAATGCCCAGGTGCTGTCGTGCGAATGAGCGATCGGAATAGACATTCAAGTCGATTTCCTTGATCAGAGTGCTATTCCTCACAGGCGTTCGTCTCTCTTAGTCCTGTTCAAACTGCTCAGTGTGTCTCTTGGATTTCGTCAAGCCAATGGCAGAGTGTCGTCGATTGCCAAGTATCCACTTGAAGTCTAGGTCAAAAGGAATAGGAGGCAAAGATGGAAATACAGGAGGTAGGTTCTTGATTCAAGGGTGAGCAGGTACATGGTGGACTACAAGGAGCTTGCTGACGCGGTGGTCACCGGCAATCTAAAATCAGTCACTTCTATCGTCGACAAGGCCCTGAATGTAGAAAAGAGGCCGCCAGTTGAAATTGTCGAGAAAGGTCTAGCGCCCGGAATGAACGCTATTGGGGAGAGGTATGCCAAGGGAGAAGCATTCCTTGTAGACGTCATAGTGGCTTCAAATGCGTTCAAGAGAGCGATGGAATCGATTAAACCTCACTTTAGGACAAATACCAAGAAGCGTGGGACTGCCGTAATGGGGACGGTCGAGGGTGACATTCACGATCTTGGCAAGAACTTAGTATGCATCGCATTGGAAGTCAATGGCTTCAATGTGATCGACCTAGGTAACGATGTGAAACCTTCAGCGTTCTCTTCAGCAACGAGACTGAACAAAGCTGAAGTGGTTGGTATGTCTACGCTGATCACTACGACTATGGTCAATCTGAAGAATGTTATCGATCAGCTCATCGAGGATGGGGTTCGAAGTAGCGTCAAGGTCATATGCGGTGGGGCCCCGGTAGACAAGGAGTATGTATTGAGGATTGGGGGAGACCTCTACGGTCGCGATGCATTTGAGGGGGCTGAGGTAGTCAAGAAGACCCTTGGGCCGAGCCAGAAAGCCCGGGATTAGTTCGAAACAAGGTAGATGCCTGTCGACCATCACATTCAATGCAGATCTGGTCAAATCACAGTCGAAGTGATTGTCCCCCAATGTTTGGGCTTTTCGAGCGAAACCAATCCAACAATTGAACCCCTATCCTCCTTAGAAAACGCATTTTGTTCCCTTCGGGAGAGAACTATGTTTATGTATGAGTAGTGCAGATTGCCCTCACCAAATCCCGTGAGTTGCAGATTCAGGTGTTTGCATGGAGTTGTTGATTGTCGCAGGGTTCTTAGGATCAGGGAAGACGACAATGATACTCTCGACGATAGGCAGTCTGATCGAGAGGACAAAAAAGAAAGTAGTCGTCATAGTGAACGACTTTGGAAAGATTGGCATCGATGGGAGAATAATGGACAAGTACGGTCTCAAGGTGCAAGAGCTCTCAAGCGGTTGCATATGTTGCACTCTAGGTCCCGATTTCATCCAGACTCTGAAACAGGTCGCGGAAAATTTCAAACCCGATATTGTCGTCGTGGAGCCAACTGGAATTGCCGATCCTGAGAGCATAATCAACTCTTTGGGATATTACCAAGGACCTCCGGTTTCGAGAACGAGAATCTTCGTCATTGTCGATGCAGTCCGTTTTTCAGTGCTGGTCAAAGCACTCGAGAGGCCTCTCAAAGCACAAATCAAAGCAGCGGACGTCATAATCATCAACAAGATCGACGAGGTCGACGAGACCACCGTCAGAGATATCAAGAAAACGCTTACAGATCTTCATGCTACGGGGACGATAATAGCGACATCTGCCACCGATGGGACCAACATGGACAAAGTAGTCGATTTATTGGTGAGTCGATGCTGACTCCCGACTTCGCCGCCTATGCTGGACGAATTCATGTTCGATTCAAGAAACCTCGGAGCGGAGCGCATGTTCAGAGTCTTATGCAGGATTTCATGTCTAGGACAGCGATTGGATGCGGGGAGGCGGGGGCATCTCTGATCGGGCACATTAAGTGTATCGTAGAAGCAGACAACGGAGGATATCTTGTCTGTAGTGCCACAGATTCTAGCGGCAGGGTAAGATGCAGGGGGAGCCTCAAAGATGGTACGTGTGATATTGACCTAGTACTCAACGTTCTGCTTTACGGGATGGACCGGGAAAGAATTGAGGAAGTGGTCGCTCGCTCTTCAAAGGACCTTATGGAGAGCGAGGAATCCAAGGTTGAGATCGAGGATTTGGACGTGGAGGAACATGATCATGATCACGAGCATGGAGAAGACGATGACGAGCACGATCATGATTGAGCGCCAATATCACGTAGTCCCTTGACGATTTCTGATGGAGTATTCTGTTGCTTTACCGAGAGGACGTCGTCGACATGCTAGGAATATATCATCTCCTATGCCAGTCGACTGTTAGTATCTTGTACTCCCAAAAGTAATAAATAGAAAACCAAAGGTATTGCCAATGCGACCGTCCATTGCATCGCTATGGTATGAATGGACTTGAGGGAAGACCAGGGAGTATTGATCAGTGATCGCAGAGATGAAGACAGATGAAGGCTGGGACAAGCGTACAAGTCATGAAGACGATAGTCGGCAATCCCGTCACTAGAAAGGTACTCTCGGGGATGAGCAAGTTTTGTGAGGTCGATGGGAAGAACAGACTGGAGGTCGCTCTTGAACTCTATGTCGGCGAGAGGAAAGACGCTTGCAGGTTCTGCAGACTCGCAGAAAGGCCTCTGGCATCGGTGCTGAAGAGGGGCGCGAAGTCGTTCGGCATCACTGAAGAGGACATGAAGAAGACGTTCAAGAACCCCTATTGGCGGAAGGGTCTGTCGTGCGTTGTAAGAGGAATTGCCGATTTTGGCGTAAGGAGACCATTTGTTCCGGGCGCACCTTTCCAGGTGGTCTGGGATGCGACCTACGCATGCAATCTGAATTGTCAGCACTGCTACGCCCAGGCGGGTAGAACATCCGAAGATGAGATTTCACACGAGCAGGCCTTGGACATAGTGGATAAGCTCGCCGCCATGGGCATTCCAGCCCTTGCAATATCAGGTGGGGAACCGCTCGTTCGTCCAGATATTCTCGATATAACGAGGCGCGCCGCAAACAAGGGTATGTACGTCTCGATTGCAACCAATGGAAC
>JAJRAG010000149.1 GCA_028682925.1 Methanomassiliicoccales archaeon | reverse complement strand
TGAGTGCTCCCGTCGGGATTTGAACCCGAGTCATTGGCTCGAGAGGCCAATATGATTGACCGGACTACACTACGGGAGCCTTCTTGCAGCAATAAGATGGTCTTTATTAAAGTTTTTGCAGTATGGAAATCCTTCCTGATTCACATGGATAGGAGAAAAAGGATATTCTACTTGAATCTCATCGGTCATGCAAGATGTTCGTGAAGAGTTACGCATACAGCAGAAAATCGTTCTCGATGGACTTCATCATCATTTCAATGTCAGCGATCATAATAATCGCACTCCTGGCTTTCACCGCCAGTCTAGACACATTATCCATTATTGCTGGCGTTCTCGTGGTCGCGGTCGTTCTCTTCGTGCTCGGAGTCTCTCCCCTTCTTACGGAACATGAAATCCTCGGTGACAAGATAGTGCTGAGACAGGGATGGTACTTCAAGGCCGATATTCCAATCAAGAATATCAAGAGGATCGAGATGGTCGAAAGAGGACCGCTGAGGACTGGCGTATTCTTCCGCCTATTTCAATCGACTCTCTTCGTCACCTCGAAGAGATACGACCTGATCATGCTTGAGCTCAAGGAAAAACAGCGGTTCGGTTGGGCTCTTGGAAAAAAGGCGGACAAGATAGTGTTCGATGTGCTTGAGTCCGGAAGGTTCCTGAGAGCGATAGAGGAGATCAGGACTTCACTCTCTCCAGTCCAATCCTAACGTTCTGATCCCGATCTTCGGTGCAAGAGGCATTTTGCGTTTGTGGACGCTGGTGCGATGTTTGTTCCAGACCAAGTCGACGAGCTTTGGGTCAAGACCGGTCTTACTGACGATCTCCTCGCTGGTGAGACCAAGCTCGATACCCATCAGGATGACATCCAAGTTCTCGTACGATATCCCCATCTCGCCCTCGTCGGTCTGCCCTACCCACAATCCCGCCGTCGGCACCTTCTCGATCAGATTCTCAGGAATGCCTATCTTCTTTGCCAGCTCTTTGACCTCCGTCTTATAGAGGTCCCCGATCGGATAGAAATCCGCCCCTCCATCCCCGAACTTCGTGAAATATCCCATCAGAAGCTCGCTCTTGTTGCTCGTGCCCATGACGATTCTGTTCATTAGCTTCGCCTGGTGGAAAAGAACGATCATCCTTGACCTCGTCATCACATTGCCAAGCGTTTCCTTCCGTTCCGGGGATGGCAGTATGCTCTGGTAGGCTTCGACCACCGGTACTATCGAGACGACCTTGAACTCCATTCCGAACTTTCTTGAGAATTTCTCCGCATCTTTGTGGTCCTCTCTGGTAGAGGCACGCGATGGCATGAAGACGTTCAGCACCTTCTCTGGACCGATGGAATCGGCGCACAGTTTCGAAACGACCGCCGAGTCGACCCCTCCACTGAGACCGATCACGACCCCACTGGCACCGCTCTCGTCGATCTTCTGACGAATGAAGTCCTTGATTATCAGGTCGGAGTGCTCCTTCAGACGAGGGCGCATGATTCCCCCATATGCAACTGTGCTCTCTTATGTGTTTTTTCGTTAAATATCGCATCCAAAAGTAACTTATCGGGCGAGCTAGATTCCCTGGAGAGATGACATGAGGATCGCTCTCGCGCAGGTATGGTGTGCACTGGGTGACAAAGAGGAGAATCTCAAGCGCATGCAGAAGGCACTCAAGAAGGTCGACGCAGACCTCTACGTTTTCTCGGAGACCTATCTGACTGGGTACATGTGCAGGGACCTCTTCTATCCCCTGGCCGAAAGAACGGACGGGAAGAGCGTGAAGAGGGTCGCGAGGATGGCGAAGGAAAGAGGCTGCAGCATCATATTCGGCATGCCAGTCGAGGACGATCAAATCCCCGGTATCCTGAGGAACAGCGCGGTCTGCGTCTCTCCGGATGGAGATGTCCGACGGTACGACAAGCTTTTCCTTGCCAACTTTGGCCCTTTCGAAGAGGAACTCTATTTCGGACCGGGCAAGGGGCCAGTGATGTTTGAAGTTGACGGCATCAAGGTCGGAGCCGTGGTCTGTTTCGACATCTTCTTTCCAGAGATCACTAAGTCGTACGCACTGAACGGAGCTGAGACCGTTGTCTGTATATCGGCCTCTCCCTCGACATCAAGAACCTTCTTCGAAGCGCTCGTTCCCGCCAGGGCGATCGAGAACACGATCTACACGATATATGTGAACCAGGTCGGGACACAGCTCAATCAGGTCTACTTCGGCGGGAGCATGGCGGTTGGGCCGAGAGGCGACGTCCTCGTCAAGAACAAATACTACGAGGAAGAGATAACGGTCATTGAAACAGATGCATCGCAGCTCGAGGTCGCTCGAAGATTCAGACCGACGGTCGCCGACACCCTGACCCGCGTGCCAATCACTGTTGAAATGGCAAAGAACAGCGTTGAGAAGTGATGCTGGGACGAGGGAAGATTTAAGTTCATCAAAGCGGTAGGGAGCCCCCGGCGTGCCGAGGTGGCCCAGCCTGGTAAGGCGCGAGCCTGGAACCCTTGTTTGGGACAGCTAGCTCGTGGCGCTCAGCGCTTCGGGAGTTCGAATCTCCCCCTCGGCGCTCATAGCTTCTTAGATGTGAGACTATGATATCTGGAAGGTCGCACCATCCTTTGGCAAGTGGACCTTCACATCCAGATCGGAGATGTAGTCCGCGTAGAGGTCCGGGTAGGATGTGTGTATCGGGATGACGATCTCGGGGGATATCTCCGCTATGATCTCCTTTAGCTCATAAGGTCTGGCATGACCTGAGGCATGTATCTGATACAAAGGCATGGCCAAGTGCTGCAACCAGTTGCATAGCTTATCGTAGCTGATCTCCATCTCCTCATCAAATGGTTCGCTCGAAGACAATATGTATGAACTTCCCACCATGGGTTTGATCTCGAAGGTCTCGTTCATGTCGTAGAGAGTGAACGCCATCAGGATCTCCTTCTGCCTCCCTCTGACGTCATCAGCTTCCATTATGTCATATCCGCTCTCTGACTCGAGCTCCAACTCGAACGGACTGCGCCTCTTCTTGCTCTTAAGGAATATCGCAACGTCGTCGTTCTCGAGAGAAAGGAAGTCCTGGTCTTTGAACTCTCTGAGGGAATGTAGAATGTAGGCCTGCTTCGCTGAGAGAACGAGAGTTCTGCCGGTCGCTTTCGCCACCTCGTAGAAAGTCCGGGCTCTGTCTAGGTCAGCGTTCGAGAATCCCGTCATGACCAGACCCTTTGTTCGGTTCACCACGTCGATCGCTTTGAATTGAACATCGTCCTCGTCGTTCATTCTCCCCTCCAACATGTTCGTGCCCTCTATGAGGAGAACGTCCGGTTTTGACTTCTTCGCGGCTTTGACGAAGCCATCGGTCAGGCGCTGACGTCGCCCATGCATCCGAATATCGCCGGTATATGCGATCGTCGAATCAGGTGTTTCGAGTATCGTCCCGCAAGCTCCGGGGGTTGAATGATCTACGCAATGCTGTACTACCTTGAGATCACCTATCGATTGCATCTCACCGCTCTGGATATCGTGAAAGTCCTTCAAACACCTCCTTTCATAGAGGTTCTGTCCCTTGACCTTCAGGCACTTCCCTATGGAATAGTCGCCCTGAGACAATCCGGAGAACTCCCTTGCGAGGATGATCTGCTTCGTCACGCTACCACAGTACACTGGCAGTTGGTCGTTGAGATACCTTATCGAATCGCCATGGTCGGTGTGGGCATGCGAGAGGACTATTCCGTCGATTCCCTGCTCCTTCTCGTCCCCCTTGTAGATACCTGGAACATTCGGAATTATTCCCAGCGAGAGAAGATGCTCCTCGTCCTTGGGTCTCAGGAATGGCTCTTCGAAGAACCTCTTCTCCCTGGCATAGTTCTTCCCGAAATCCAAGAATATCGAGGTCTTCTTCGATTCCACAAGGAATTTGTTCCCGCCGACCTCTCCGACCCCGCCATGAAAAGTGATCGATGTCAAATCCTTCCCGCACCTGCTCGTACAAAAGAAGAATGTCCGGGTATATCAGAATAATCGATGCGAATGCTATTTATTATCAAGGATGAATATCGAGAGAAGAGAGATACGCAAAGCTGGAGGAATTCGATTTGAAAGTGAATGCCGACCTGCGATTGAAGGACGTGCCGGGACAGCTGGTCTTCGCGCTCGAACCCATATCCACGAACGACGGCAACATCGTTGGCGTGGTACACCACAGGGATGTCGTGATTGGCGGGCACATCACCGTGAACGTCACCTTCGAGGTAAGGTCCGATAGGATGCTTCAGCGCATACTCGATACGTGGAAGGAGAGGGACATCGACGTCGCGAGGATGGGCTCGCTCTACGAAACGTTCCCAATCGAGTGTCTTCTGGTAGGAGATATCTCATCACAGGAATTGAACAATATCATGG
The DNA here is from genome assembly GCA_028682925.1 of Methanomassiliicoccales archaeon. GTDB lineage: Archaea > Thermoplasmatota > Thermoplasmata > Methanomassiliicoccales > JACIVX01 > JAJRAG01. The sequence goes on along the minus strand of JAJRAG010000149.1, from coordinate 7,952 downwards.
AGGAGATCGAGGCGATGGAGGACATGGAGTCCGTCGACGTTCGATATTCGGTCTCTGCCGCATCCGATGGTAAGGCTGCAATCGTCTTCGGCAAGGTGAGGAAGAAAGAGGCTGTGGAGAGAGTGGAACGATTGCTGGAGGAAAGGGCGGCGGATGGAGGATTCCTGCTCGTCCGGGGTTTGGGGGACTGATGCATGGACCTTGTGATAGTGGGATTCGGGGTAGTCGGTCAGGGAGTGGCAGAGGTCATACAGCAGAAGAGAGAATTCCTGCACGACGCTTTCAGGAAGAAGACACGCATCGTCGGCGTCTTCGACTCATCCTCTTATGAGACCAATAAGACTGGTCTGGACCCTTCCGCGTTAATCAAGCGAAAGGCCTCGAAGAACAAGGTAGGAAAGAGAAGGTACGATGGGGACGCCTGGAGGATACTGGGGGCTCTGGAATATGACACTCTGATCGAGGTCACCCCAACAAACATCGTATCAGGAGAGCCTGGGTTCACGAACATTGCCACGGCTCTCAAATCCGGAAAGAACGTCATCACATCTAACAAAGGTCCTCTCGCACTTAGATTCAGAGAGCTTTCAGACGCGGCGAGAAAAAACAACGTCCAGTTGAGGTTCGAGGCTACAGTCGGCGGGGCCATGCCGATCATCAACCTCTCGAGAGAGCTGCTCAGGGGCGAGAAGATACTTTCCATACGCGGGATACTGAACGGGACCTGCAATTTCATCCTGGATAGGATGATGGAGGAAGGACTGCCGTTCGCTCAGGCGTTGAGGGAAGCTCAAGATATGGGCATCGCTGAAAAGGACCCTTCTTACGACATCGATGGTGATGATAGCGCCTGCAAGGTCGCAATCCTTGCAAACGCGATCTTCGGACTCGATAAGAAATACTCAGACGTAAAGAAGACGGGCATCAGAGGCGTGACTGAAGATGCTATATCCCTCGCAGAGGAAGAGAAGAAGGTCATCAGGCTGATCGGCGAGATATCACCGAAAAGGTTGGAGGTTGCGCCTCGCCTGGTCCGTATCGGACATCCCCTCAGCATTGGCGGCACGAGGAACATCGTACAGATCCATACAGATCTCGCCGGGGAAATCACCGTCGCCGGGAAGGGAGCGGGAAAGTACGAGACAGCGAGTGCGATCCTGAGCGATCTTGTCGCGTTGCTCAATGAAAACAAGAAATCTAGAGTGATCCGGCGATAATGGTGAATTCCGAATGTTTCAATATGTAGAGCCACTAATCCAATGTCGAGGCGAGTGAAATGGTATACGAAGTGGAGCTGATCTCTCCTGCTGAGAAGGATGAGCTGTTCGATAAGTATCAGGATCGGTTCCTGTACACGAAGAAAGCGGAGATCTACGGTTGTTGCATAAAATTGCTGACCGACCAGCAGTACGTCGCGGAGAGGTGGAGCGACAATTTCTACACGATGGGAGAGAACATCCGGTCCCACGGAAGGATTGTCGTTCTAACGGAGCCGAGCGAGGGACTGAAGGTGAAGTATGACCCGATGACGAAGACGGCTTTCCTGTATAATTTCGACTATTACGGTTGGATAAAGAGCCTTGCACTCGCTGTGACGGGAGATGTACTGGAGGACGAACACAGGATTTATCACGTCCATGGAGCGGCAATCGACGTCATGGGGAAGGGTGTATCGATCATCGCACCTTCGAGGACCGGGAAGACGACACATGCCTGGGGTCTACTGAGAATGAAAGAAGCAAGGCTGGTCACGGATGACTGGTACTTCGTCAGGCTTTCCGACAAACGTCCACTCGCCTTCGGGTCGGAGAAGAACTGCTACACCGAGGGAGACATCGCGGATATTTGGACGGAGTATAGGAAGCTGATCGACAAGGCGCAGTTCGACAACAAGGGTCGAGCGATAGTGAATGTGCGCTGGATCGTCGGCGAAGGAGGGGTGATCCCGATGACGACGATCTATCATGTCATCATGCTCAAACGAGACAACAGCGACAATACGATCGTAAGGCGACTCACCCCGGAAGAGGGCCTTGCCTACCTGATGGCGCACGATTTCTGCAACCCCCACCAGCTCGTCAGAGACGAAAGGAAGATGGACATTCGGAAGAGCTTCTACAGGAGACTGCTTGAGAACTCGACGGTGCACATGGTGAACACGGTCCAGACACCGCAGGAGTCACAAGAGGCAATAAGGGACATCATAAGGGAATAGACCGTTCATTATCTTTCCGAAGAGCGCGAAAGAAAGAACTACTCTCAGGTCCATCGATTGTGGCAAGCAGACTATGGGTCTCAGACAGATGGCCCACAAATCGGCTCGATGCTGGAAAACAGTATGAAGGTACTGATAACGATGATAGGATTGAGCGATCGCGAGGAAGGAGGATTTCGAAAAGATGATCTCCGGACTCAGACTCAAGATCGCGAATGAGCTGCTCCGAAACGATCTGCCGGACTACTCTGGTTTTAGAGAGACCTTTTGTGGTTCTCCGCTCTAGCCTGAGAATCTCGGAGAGTCATTCCATGAGATGAAGTAGATCGAAGGCCCTGAGAGTTCTAGACAAGGCGAGGAGAGTCGGAGCCTCTGAAGAGAAGATATAGGAGACGCCGAAGCTCGTGCTCTGGCTGAAGGGCGTCACGTCATTCGTTCATGGCTAGAGAATATTGGCAGGGATCAAGTACAGATAGAGTGTATGTGGAAGACGACTCTGATCTTGGTCAGACCGATGTAGAGAAAAGTACCTCATCTCTAGTGTTCTCATTCTCTAGAATGATAACTCTGGCTACCTAGGGAAGGTTATATATTAGATGCACATTATTTTACCGTAAAAGTCTATCCAAGCATTATTGCTCCACATGAGTGAGGATGCTGGACGACTGTGGGAGGAGAAGAATGGCTATTGGAAGGTTCGGGACTAGTCTAACGGCTACCGTCATGGTGGTGATGCTTGTAGTGCTCTCATTCTCGGCGACCAATGTCTCTGCGAAATCGGAAGACAGAGTGCTTAAGATAGTGGAAACACGGGACGTGAATGGAATAGTAGATATCAAAGTGCCCACGCGTCAGAACCTCTGGGATTTCTACTCAGCCTTGCCGTCTGACGTCCAGGATTGCATAGAGGCGCTGATGGCCGCGGGATACCTCGACCCTGCTCTGTGGCTGGCTGACAACGTCGAAACGATTCAGGTGCAGGTCGACGGAAAGGCGCACATCAACATAATGGCATGGGAGAGAAACGGTGCATTGGACGTGAACTGCCACTTCGCTTGGCACGGAGAGATCGTGTTTACGCTGATTCCACGTGACACTTTGGTACTGCCTGTCCAGCAGATCACCCTCGACATAAAGAACGCGCAGTTCATGATGCATGCGACCATCGCGAGCGAGACGTCGGACATCACCGACCTCATGATCAATGTGCATGTCAACGGCTACGCGACGATTGCTGCTGGAAACGATCTCGGGGGATCTGCATTGGAACTCGACGTTTCATTTCATGTGCTGTTGAAGATATCGAACAGTGAGCTTCAGATGCTGAAGATCTGGGTCCCTTCATGGCTTGATGCTATGCTCGCTGGGATTTGAAGTACCAAACCATTTCCATTTCTTCTATTATTCTCTGAATCTTCAATTTGTGATATCTCCAACGAGGAATCGACCACTGGATGTTCTGCAGGACGGGACCCAATAACGGATCTACGATTATGGCATAAGAGTGAGGAGCCCCCGAAGAATAGAATTACGGTGGGGAAGTTGGAGAAGGTCCACGGGGACTCCCCGCTTCCTTATGACGCAACGGTTAGAAAAAGGTTTTGAGTATCTGTTAACTTCGAACGAATCTTCATTCAATAGAAACGACCTGCCAGATGTGACAACGCTTCATGTTTATTTGAAATCACGCTAGATAATACATCTTGACATACTTGACCAAGGTCGGTTTTCAAATGATGACTCGAACAGCAAGGCCATAACCGCTACTCGAACTCCAGAATTCTCTCACTTGTGCATCACACCTCTGTCTATCGTATTTGAACTCCGCATCCCGATTGACTCCATTGGATGGCTGACATCATCAGCTCGGACCAGTCTAGAGCAATAGTCCGCAAGTATTGGACCAAGACGGCCCACTTGTGGAGTCCGCAAGTATCGCGGAAAGACTCAGTCGTCACGAAAGGGAGAACAGGAGAATGATGTGGGGGCGCTGGGATTTGAACCCAGATCAGCGGGTTTCCACCACGCGGGGAGCGACCCCGCGCGAATTAACGGGTCATCGCTCCAGTTACTCATCACCGGTCAGCAACCCGTCTACAATCACACCCAATTAACTGGAGCCCGCGAGGATGCCGTGTTACCCCACACCCCCATGATGATCGTTACACCTTCCGCATTTTCTGCGCGCGCTTTCGGCGACGCATCTTCTTCTTGCGCCATTTCCATCGTTGTTTGCCGCGTTTCTTCCATGCGCGTGAGCTTCGTTTCATCCTGATGACTCCTCGTGTCTCATGCCGTCATCATGTAGGTATTTATCAACCTTTGGATAGTGTGGCGGGCCCGTCGGGAGTTTCGCCTTGACTCGAAGGTTTCGAACCCGAGACATCTGGCTTGCTTCCGTCACAAGACCTGTGAGCTAGAAGGCCAGCGCTATATCCAGGCTAAGCCACGAGCCCGCAAATCCTCGATAGAAGTGCTCCCATTTAAAGGTTTAGCGGTCCGCGAAATAAATCTGGGTCACTCTTCTCTCAGCCAAATATCGCCCACAGGGACGAGTCCAAGAAGAGGAGCACGCCCTCGAATATCGCGACAATTCCAAGGACGAACAGTATCGGACGGAAGCTGAGTATGGCCCCAAAGAAACTGACTGTATCCTCAAGGAACTTCAGAAGGAAGTAGACGATGAGCATTACAATCAATGCGGCGACTATGATCACGGTAGGAGTCAGTACCGAGGCAAGAGCGACCTTGGACAAAAGGTAGAGACCGTAGCCGACTCCTCCTCCGACAATCCAAGCGATTATCGCCGCCCACTTGACCTTTCTGAACACCCTCATGAACAGTCCGAGACCGAGAACGACCATAACGATGATCGTGGACGTGGGCCAGTCTCCCTCGGAATACAACACGATCCCCAGAAATATCATGAACGCGCCGACAAAAAACCCAAAGAACAGTGCGATTTCGTCGATCGAAGTCTTCTCATTCTTCCCGACGATACCGAGCAGAATGGCGATGAATCCTCCGACGAGAAGCGCCGCCTCGGGAATCGGAGAGGAAGCTAGCTCGCTGAACATATCAATCGGAGACTATTCGACACTCGGATACTTATAACTTGATGAACGAGTTCGGACAGTGAATCCACCATCGATTTGAGAGATCGATTTGAGAAGTTCGAACCGTAATAAGACTTATGAATAGATGGATTCAATTATGACTTTGAGTGGTTCGATGCAAGTAGCAGAAGCCATAGCCTCCAGAAGGGCCCAGAGGACGCTAGACAATCGACCAATCCCTGACGAGATCGCTAGAGAGCTCGTCGAGGCTATGAGACTGTCAGCGTCCTGCAACAACAGTCAACCTTGGCGAGTCGTAGTGGCAAGACAGAGTGATACTTTGACCCAGGTGAAGAGCACGCTGTCGAAAGGGAACGCATGGGCCACCACATCGCCCCTAATACTCGTCGTAGCGGCGAGATCGGACGATGACTGCCGCCTTCCCGATAGCAGAGACTATTATCTGTTCTCGACTGGACTTTCCGTTGGTCAGATGCTACTGAGAGCAACGGAGCTCGGGATCATTGCGCATCCAATAGCTGGATTCAATCAGGCCGAGGTAAAAAAATTCCTGGAGATACCAAATGAGTACGTGGTCATCACTTACGTGATATGCGGCTATCCAGGCACCGACCAGTCGCTTCTCTCAGAGAAACAGAAAGAGAGAGAGGTCACCAGACCGGAAAGGAAACCTGTCGGAGAGAACTTCTTCAGCGGGAAATGGGCCGTGCCGCTCGCGTTGTAGGCTCGCCGACACCTATTACTGCTATCCGAGGATTCTTCTCAGTGTCTCCCCGAGCGTCTTCTCTTTGATTGACTCGGAGGCCCAGTCCGTCTCCCGCACGAATCGGACCCACTGCATATGAGGATAACTAAGGTCGAACAGCGGCCAGTCGGTCCCAAAGACTAGCCGGTCAGGCATTTTCGCCGCAGCCTCGATAAGTCGATCCCTTGCCACTTCAGGCTGTGAGGGCAGCCATCCTTGCACTGCGGAGCAATCAGCATATAGGTTCGGACACTCCTTCGCAAGCTCGTACGTCTCTTCCTTCCATTTGCCACCAAGGTGGGCTATGATGATCTTCATGTCAGGGAACCGATTGAGCACTTCTCTGAAGAAGATAGGGTGGTTGCACTCCTCATCCAACGGTCCCCAACTGGCACCGGAATGAGCAACGACAAGCATCCCTAGATCATCCAGCAGATCCCAGAAGTCGATCAACCTATCCTCGTTGGGCCTGAACCCGGTGGCGGGATACACCTTTATCCCTTTCGCATCGTAGTTCTTGGCGAACATCTGGACGAGGTCCTTAGCTTTCTTCCCTCTATTCGGATCTATTCCGACAAATGGAATCAGTCTTTCTGCGTATTCTTCGCAGGATTCGAAGACGAAGCGATTGTAGTCCTCTATCCCTGTCTTCGGTTCCTCCACCAGACCGAAGTCCAAGGGCAAGATTATCGTCTTATCCACACCAGCAGTGTCCATTGCCTCGATCAAACCCGGGGCAAACACCTCCGTGATCGGCCAGATCTCCTCTATGTCCTTGCTGAAATCGATCAGGCCGTCCAGAGCAAGAAGGGGCTCAAGGTACGTTTTCAAAATGGAATCCGGAAGCATCTTCCTCTGCCAAAGATGGGCGTGGCCATCGATTATCATGCGGTAGTACTCGAATCGGCAGGGGCAGGGAATCTATTTATCTGTTTTCTCGAGAAGGCCGAATGTCTCCCGAACAAATACACTCACGAATCCGTGAGCTCTGACACCATAAGAGGGATATGCCCATCGTTCAGTGGACACATGCTTGATAGGGAATTCGATTGGAAATACGACCTTGGGTCACTAACAATCATTAAGTATCAGCATCGCGTCCACCAACTCGGAGCGATAGATTTGGCGTACAGCGGCAGAAAGCCTCGGAACGTTCGCAGAGACTCACAGAGGAACAATCGAAAGGAGACTCCGAGATCGGCAATGCTCAGCATTTCCCGACTTGGCGGATTCAAATACGATCTGAAAGCAATAATGAGAGATGCTCACTTGAATGAGAGTTTCGCTCCGTCGTTCCTTGCTAGCGTTGTTGCCAAGGCGTCCAGGATATCGATTCAAGATGCGAAAACTTATGTCAAGGAAGTAGAACAGAACGGAATGTACTCAGAAGCCGTCGCAAGGGAGATTTGTGGCCTCCTCGACCACTACTCGAAGTATCGGTGACCAGTGTACCGATATTCTTTTCGCCATTTCGTGAAATCGTGATAATTGTCTGAGATCTAGGTCGAATCTCCCTGAGTTCCTTTCTGCACAGTCCTCGATATTGATGTGTCCTTGAATCATCCAGCAATATGGTTTCTCCATTATGGAAACGGAAGGTCGCAATTGGCAATAAAACAGACCGCTTGACTCCTTTTGATCACCGACTCTGATTTCTCACAAAGAGTCATTCTTTTGTAATGTGAGTTCAATTGAGTGCATGGCATCTGACATGAAAGACATTTCCAGAGAGGAATTGCGGAGCAGGGGGACGCCACTCGCGCATACTTATTCGATAGTCGCCTTTGATTCCAAAACTAGGGACATCGGAGTCGCTGTGCAGTCCCATTGGTTCAACGTCGGGGCGATCGTCCCATGGGGAAGAGCAGGGGTAGGTGTGGTGGCTACACAGTCATTCGTCAATCCTTCATTTGGC
>JAJRAG010000148.1 GCA_028682925.1 Methanomassiliicoccales archaeon | reverse complement strand
TGAGTCTGTGAGCCCATTCGAGCTTCCTCCTTTTCACGTCCATGTCCTTACCCCTCTGCATCCTGGCGTTGACAAAGTCGAAGCCGACGAGAAGGATCCGTGTAGCCCCAAAATGCCTTGCCATCATTACAGCACGATCACCATCCGTGAACCCGCCGAAGTTGTACACCTTGTCAAACGGTCTAGCTTGCGTTGTCGGTGTAATCCTACCGGGAAAGAATGGTACACAATCCTTCAGCCTCCGGATATTGTCACCGTGAGCATGTATCACTGCAACCGCTCCTTTGCCGTTCGCAAGAATCTGCGCCTCGACGTTCCCATCTAGATCTGTCGTGAGTATGTCGGGAAGAATTCCTTTCCTCAGGAGTTCACCGGTTGCTCCATCTGCTGAGATGATGGTTCCGATTGGTTTCACCTCTTCCATCTCTTGCTCAAGGTTCGGACCGAATCCATATACCGTCACATCCCGCTCGATAATCTTGTCAAGACAATCCGGACCACAGATCCTCTTGTTTCCGACGATCGTAGAGAGCACCTTCGCGGAGTACTCATCGTCCTGTCTCGAGTATCCAAAGTCGTCGAGTATTCTGCTGTAGATCGCTTCCCATTCGAGGTACTCCAGAAGATCACCTAGTCAATAGAATCGGTCACGTCCGCCTTGTCGATTGATTTGTTCGGACCAGACGCGATGGATCTAAGGGAAGTGCTCAGAAGACCTCCGAACACGGCCAACAAGAATCCTGCCAACATCTCCAGAACGATGGTGATTTCTTTGTAGGTCCTATATCCAAGGAAGAACTCAGAGGCGTCGAGAGCTCCTTGTATGATGAACCCAATCGCGAACACCGTTATCGAGACCACAAGATATGTCGAGTATATCTTGCCTTGGGAGAGGAAGTGGTTCACGAATCGTCCGATTTGATATGAGATGAGAGAAAAGACCCAAGCCCAGATCGTGCCGCTGACGAACAGAAGCACCTGGATCAATAAGGTCGCCTGGGGATCGGCCCTTGCAGCGTCAAGCCCGTACACTATGCCAAGAAAGAAAAGGACTATTGACAGGATGGCAAATGGTATCATCTGGCTACCCGAGCGAATGGCTCTTCCGGCCTTCCGCGAGAAGTCTCTGGACCTTTCGACCACCTTATATGCAAATACTATAAGGTAGAGACCAAGCACCAGCGAGATTGAGCCGACCGCCATTTCCGATATGAGCCCGAAATTCATTGTGTCGTTGAACTGGATCATCTTCGGCGCCAAAGACAGCAGCCCGAACACTGCAAGGACGAGTCCGACGGGGGTGACCAGTCTCTTCCGGATCTTGTCATCTCTGAGCATCTTCATGATGATGTAGTATGTGCCTTCGACTGTCGGGGCCTGTTTCACGAAGACTCTTCTCACAGAGTCAATCTTCACGCGCGAAGAGACCATTGGATAGATGAACTCGTCCTCGGCCCCATCGCTTACGAGGACGACCCTGTCGGGTCTGACCAGTTCAAGCACGTTCTCGAGCTGCGTCACGAGAGCGAGGTCCGATTCATACCCGACCTTCACGTCGCCACAGATTGTCGCGACCTCCGCGTTCATCCCGCTTTTCAGCATCTCATCGTAGATTCCAATCGCAGCCAGCAGCGTATTCGTGTCCGAATCTTCTGAGTCCGAGAGGCCCAAAGCCATGGCGGCGTTAAGGTTCTCCTCTCTTCCGATGAACGGGCTGTTCAATCCCGTTTTCACACCAAAATCGTCATCGCGGTCGACAGAGAGGACCAGGATCTTCATCTGATTCTCAATCCAGTTTCAACATATTTGTATTTTGCGTTCAGATATTTCTACACCAAGGTAGATCGGCAAGGCAGCTGACCCCTCCGCGATTATTGTATTTCTTGTCATAAGTTGCTCGCTTTCATGACATCTGTTCAGTCTCATTACCTTGATCTTTTGACATGGATTGACATGAATTGGCATACGGAAGTCCAACGCGTGAGTCTGATGTAAAAAGGATTATAAGAATGGATGGCAATCTTCGAATAGAATGGAGAAAAGGTCTGGATATAGAGAGTGTCCGAGATGCGGACTTCGCAACAAACCCTCTGTCACTCAATGCGATTTCTGTGGATGGCAGTTCGAGGAATCGCAGGATGATTGGATAGACCAGATAAGGGCACTTGAAAATATCAGCACGGATCGGAGCACAGTGGCTGTCGATGAGAGTCTTTCGAAGAGAATCGAGGCGACGATGAAGAAACCCGACGAGTCCTTCGCTGACGATCTCATCGTCGAGAGAGATACTGCGACTGCAATGGCCAACGAATCAATCCTAGAACCTCAGCCTTTCTCTGCCCCTCCGACCCCTGAAGCAAGGGGAGAGACGTTTGACACTCAGCCAAAGGAACCTGAATTGCCAAAGCTGGAACCGGCAATTGAAACGACGTCCGAGCCGGAACCCCAGATATCGAGGGCAGAGGTGGAGATTGGAGAAGTCATTGAGCCCGTCGAACTGGTGACGCACGAAGCGACGATAGAAAGGGCTGAGGCAATTCGGGAGCCTGTGCCTGTCTCCGGCCCAGTGGAGCCGTTGCCCCAAGAACCCCCGATTGTGCTGAAGGAGGGGGCACAATCGGAAACGATTGCGGAGACAGTAGTCTTCGACATGCGGACTGTGATCGTCCCGGTAGCTGTTCTAGCTTCTGGCGTGGCGGCATATGTGGGAATTCTTCTTTTCTCAGTCTTTCAGCCGATCAACTGGGCAGTCGGATGGACGATATCGATCGTCGGTGCAATAATGGTTACATATGGATGCGGACAAGTATATGAAATATGGAAAAATCCAAATGCACGCAATAAGCGAATCGCGGGAAGACAATTCAAACCGGAAGTTACTGGGGAAGAAGGCAAAGAGGTTTTCATCTGCCCCCTATGCAACGAGGTAGTTTCGGAAAACGACGACCATTGCCGGAGCTGTGGTGCGGAGTTCGAAATCGAGAATGGCTAGACTGACATTAGCAGGGTGATTCAGTGAAGATTGTGTGGCATGGTCATTCGTGTTTCGAGGTCAAGAACGATTTCACCGTAGTAATGGATCCTCACGATGGAAAATCAATAGGAATCCGAACTCCGGTCACAAAAGCCGACTTGGTGCTGATAAGTCATGATCACTTCGATCACAATAGCTCGAGGATCGTAAGAGGTGATTTCGTCACAATAAGAGATCCAGGAACTAGAACTGAGAAGAAAATCAAGATCTTCGGCGTTCCGACCTTCCACGACGGTGACGGAGGAAGCAAGCGGGGAGGGAACATCATATTCAAGTTCGAGATGGAGGGCGTTGCATTCTGTCACTGCGGCGATCTAGGTCACGATCTGTCCGCAGAGCAGCTGAAGATGCTGTCACCGATTGACATTCTATTCGTTCCAGTCGGTGGCGTCTTCACAATAGACGGCAAGAAAGCGAGGAGACTCGTGGAGTCCTTGAAACCTAGAATTGCGATTCCGATGCATTTCAGGGTCGGGGGCCTCTCTCTGTCGATTCAGACCATCGATGAGTTTCTTGAGGACCTACCTGAGAGCAAGATCCTGAGGGTCGGAAACGAGGTTGATCTGGTCCCCGAGGAGTTGCCTTCAGAGACCGAGTTTTGGGTATTCTCTGCATAGGTTCAGCAATCACGGTTCATGGAGTTCGTCTTCATCCACGCTTCTTGAAAAGAAAAACCACACAGACCCTCAGGTCAATCCTAGACTATCTTCAACCCTCCCGAGTTCGATCGGGGTGCTCCTGTAGCCGATTGCTGCGCCTTTTGAGTTCGACACCATACAGGCGCCAACGATAGGGGCTCCATAGTTCAGCGTCCCTATGGAGGCGGAAACCTTCATGACCGATCTAAGTAACTCGAATTCGCTCTCGTGCGTGGCGGGATGGCAAAGGATCCCTTTGTTGGTGGCGACGCACACCGAGCCCACGGTCTTGTGTCCAGCTATACTGCCCTGGACAACCTCGACCTGAAGCGTCTTCTCGATCTTCTTTATCACTTTCTCGCCGAAATCTGGATTTATCAGCGCTCCATGATCATTAGTCAGGATGTTGTTTCCTGAGGCGTTGAGCGGGTCTTCAATTGTGTACACGGGCAATCGTGCTGCTATCCTTCTGACCTCTTCCTTGGAGACCGTGTTCGTCACCACCGCGCCATATGAATTCATCGCTAGAAGGGCCCCGATCAAGCTCGTGCTTCCTATCGTGCACTTCTCGACCTCTACTCCCAGAGCCTCCTCTATGTCTTTCGACAAGGTCTTAGGCGAATCGACAGGTATGAAAGAAACATATTCATTTGCGACGCAATAAACGCCGATGTAAGGGTTTCCATTGTAGCTGGAGAGTCTCATCATGAAAGAAACACCGATCGATCACTCCTCAGCTAGTGAGAGCTCGACAAGCCCGTCTTCGAACTTGACCGCTTTCACTCTTATGATCGACGGGGAGTTGCGGATCCCTCTGCTCCAAACGAGTCTGTTCACTCTTCCATCAATCCAGACGTCCTCTTCCTTGGCCTTGAGGTGGCTCACGACGTATTTCCTTATCTCAATCATTGCCCTCTCAGCCCTCTCGGTTCGGGGAGCTTTCCGGGCATTCCTCAAGGGGATGTTCAGTATGATTTCCTCTTCAGCCATGAAATCGCCTATCTCCTCAGTCTGCTGGTTCTCCAGCTTCTCTTCTTGGGATGCCGTAGAAAGTTCCTATTGGTCCTCATCATGACCCAAGCTGGCACCCTACGATTCTGCTTGGTCGCTCTCATAAGACGCCTCTTCATCGCACTCGGCTTGTTCCTTGTCATGTTCATTTCCTCTCGATACTGATCTCTCTCTTCTGCGGAGCCACCTTTCTGAGGATCTGTCTCAACGTAGCATCATCCACCTGGCGGTCAATCCTTCCGGACTGCGCTAGTCTGATCAGCTGGTCCTCGACTGCCATGGCAAGGTCGGGATAGGCAATCTTGACCGTTCCAAGACGTTGCCTGGCCTCTGGGGTCAGTATTTGGCGCATAATCGCCTGTCGATTGGCCTCCATTTGTTTGGACTGCTCTTCCGCCATTGCTTGCTGGTCCCGCTGCCTCTGAATCTCGGCAATCTTCCTCCGACGCAACTCCTCTAGCTCAGCATCTGACATGATCCCACGCGGCCTTCTTCAACGCTTTTTTGATTCCTGATAGATTTCCATGGCGACTTTGTCGAGTAGTCCCCTTCCCTTGGCGGTGATGATCCTACCACGATTCTTGTCCTTTGCGACAAATCCGTTTGTCTCCAATTGCATGAGACACTTTCTGGCAATTGATCGGCTGCCTCTGACTGCCTTGTTCGGTTTCGAACCTCTGTCAGCGAAACCTCCGTAGGTCGCGGCCAGCCTCTCAGTACCTATTGGTCCTTCAATATAGACCTTCCTTAGTATTGATGCAGCTCTCGTGAACCACCAGTCCTCTTGAACGGGCGCTTTCTCCACGTGCCTACCAGTCTTGACGAAATCCGCCCACTCGGGGGGTTTGATTGAGTCCATCTCCTTGAGTCTAGTTGTCAATTTGGCAACAAGTTCACCAGGTGGGACATCATAGATTGTAACCATCTCTATCTACCTCTGCAAATACACTCAGCTCTCTCAAGATCACTGATTATGCCGACGGCACTAATGGACTGCCCATATAAAAGCGTTTTGCAGATGTGATCATCATATGGACGTGCGAGAAAGGATTAATATAGAATCGTAGGAATCTTCGGTTTGTGAAAACTGTCGTCGCAATCACAGGTTGCTCTGGCGTCGTCTATGGTGTCCGATTGGTCGAGGTGCTGAAAGGAGACAAGGTCCTCATAATCTCTGAGACTGGAAAGCGGATTCTTGAGGAAGAGACCGATTCCAACTTCGCCAGATTAGAGGGATTGGTCAACGCAGCCTACGAGGACTGCGATCTCTTTGCGCCAGCATCCTCGGGAAGCCAGTTCTTCGATGCCATGGTCATAATTCCTTGTTCTCAGTCGACGCTCGCGAAGATTGCGACAGGCATCGCTGACACTCTGACAACAAGGGTTGCAGCAGTGGCCCTCAAGGAGCGAAGGAGACTTATTATCGTCCCAAGGGAGACCCCCCTCAACGCGATCATGTTGGAGAACGAGCTCAAGCTTAGCAGGCTCGGCGTTACAGTTCTGCCAGCGAGCCCCGCCTTCTATCACTCGCCAGAGAAAATCGAAGACCTAGTCGACTTCATCATCGGAAAGGTTTTGGATCAAATAGGCCAGCCGAACAATCTCTTCAAGAGATGGAATCAGAACGACCGGTAGAGACCTATCCTACGGTCCTGTGTGATTCCTGACGTTCACTTCCTTTCCTTCTTCTCATCCCTTCTGACCCTCTGCAGTCGTCCCGGCGCGTACCAGTTCCATTTTCCGAGCAAGGACATTATCGCTGGGACAAGGTATATTCTCACGATGGTAGAATCGAGCAGAATCGCGAACATCAGGGCAAAGCCGAATTCCCTGAGAAGAGCACCCTCCGACAGCATCATCGTTCCGAATGCGCCCGCCATGATGATTCCACAAGCAGTGATGATACCGCCGGTACGTTCCACTGCATGAGTGATGGCCTCCTTATCGCTCATGCCCTTCTGCGCCTCCTCTCTGATTCTTGTCGTCAGGAAAATGTCGTAGTCCATCCCAAGACCCAGACATACAACGAATAGGATCATCGGCATTAACCAGAGGATTGAAAACCCAAGGATGAAGTTGAATACGATCATCGTTGTTGCTATCGTCCATGAAATGCTGAGCAATATCGTGAGAATGGACCTCAACGGGCTGACCAGAGAACCGAGCACTATCATCAAGACGATGTAAATTCCAATTATCACGAAAATCTCCATGTAGCTGAAGTCGCCTTGCACCATGTCAGAAATGTCGCTCATTGAAGCGGTAGAACCGGCCACCATCGCCTGATAGATGTAGGGGTCTTGTCCTTCGAATGAGGCGCATATGCCTCTTATTTCATGAATGTCATCGATGGATGCTTTGGCAAAAGGTTCAGCCTTGAACGTTATCGAAATCAATACTGCGGTCGTATTCCTGGTTCCGAGCATCCCTCTGATTAGACTCGAATATTGAGCCGCCTGCTCTTGGCTATAATCAGTCAAATTGGCATAGTTGATAGGTTGATTTCCCCCCAGGGGTCTTGTCGGACTCCTTACCTCCTGCACATTCTCGAGATCCGAAAGCGATTTGGAGAGGTTCTCTATCGAATTCAATTCCGCGATATCGTAGGTTCCATTCTTGAGCACTGGCGACGTCATGTTGAGGGCCACATAAGTCGCCATGATCCTCCCCGCACCGAAGCCTTCGCTCATCATGTCGAGGCCTTGCCTACTCTCGGTGTTCGGCATCGCTCCTATGAAATCGTAGCTCGTATCAAGGGTGAAAGCGAGGTACGTCGTCGGAATCGAGATGAGAACGGCTGCGATAAGGATTGCTTTGGCGTGCTTGATCGAGAACCTAGCACTCTTGGTGAAGTATCCAACCTTCTTCCTCTCTTTTCTAGGTGCCAGTTTCGAAGGCCAGAACAATCTGTCCCCCATTAGCATGAGTATCGAAGGCAGTAGCGTTAGCGCCGCAAGCAGAGCAATCGCGATGCCCAAGCCAAGTCCTATGCCCATCGATTTTAGCATGGCGAATCGTCCCAGGGACAACACCCCAAACCCGATTATGACCGTGGCCCCGCTCGTGGCGATGGATTCTCCAGCCCAGGTCACCGCCATGCGCACACTCTCTTCCTTGGTGAGACCATTGCGCCTCTCTTCCCTATATCTGGACAAAATGAAAATGCAATAGTCGCACCCGGCCCCCATCATGGAAGTCAAAAGCAACGTGAGCACGCTGTAGTGGACCGAAAGGAAGAACGAGCCGATGATATAGATCAAAGCGAAACTCACTCCCAAGGCGACCCCAATTACTGCTGGCGGGATGGAAGATGCAACAAAAGATCTGAAGAAAACCCCGATAAGAACAAGGACCAGAACAATAGTCACTGGATCTATTCTTTCTATATCGGAGTTCATCGAGGTCTCCATGTCGATTGATATCGCATCAGACCCAGTCACATATGAGACGAGGCTGGTTGTCCCAGTCAAAGACTCATGAACAACATCCCTGATCACCCCGATCGAGTTCTTGCCAAGAGACTGCGCTCCGTCCTTGTCCGTGTACGTGAGGGAAATAATCATGGTATTGTTCGACGGGACGTTTACGAACGAACCGACGAGGTCCGTCAAGACTGGTATCGGGAACTCAGGGATCGTGGAATTCAGGATCACTTCGTCGGCCATCATCATGAACTGTTGGAAAGAAGCGTCCCGAGGAATATTCATCACATTATAAATCACCCAGAGTTCAGCTTTTGAGCTCTCGGCGATCACACCCGCGGTGAATCTCAATATCGATGTTGAGTCGTTCCAACCGGACCAACCGAGCCCGTCGTAGACAGACAGGAGAAGAAGGCCCTGCTCACCGCCAATGGCGTACCCTAGTGCCATTACCGCATCACCAACGATGGCATGGAACTCGGTCGGATCGCTTGGCAGTGAAGTCGTGGAGTTCCACCTTTCATAGAATAGGCTGAAGTACTGGAGGAGCACCTGCCTTTCCTCTATTGTCAGACCAACCATCGCCGAATCAAGATTCGAAGTGAAGACCGATCGAGAGAAGATGTTCAGAGCGTGGTAGCTGTCCCAGGTCGCAATGTCAAAACTGCCGTAAGTCAAATTAAGGAAGTAGCGGTACTCGGATGGGA
>JAJRAG010000147.1 GCA_028682925.1 Methanomassiliicoccales archaeon | reverse complement strand
TGTTCCCACCGACCATGTATGCTGCCCCGACCTCGGCGATAGCCCTGCCGAATCCGATCATGACAGCAGTGATGACACCGACCCACGCCTCCTTTATCACGGTGAACGTGGCCTGCCTGTTGCTTGCTCCAAGAGATCGAACAGTGTTCTTGATGTTCCTATCTACCTCTGTGACAGACGTGATCGTTATGCCCGCTACCAATGGTATGACCAGCAGTGTCTGAGCGAAAATCATCGCAGTCGGTGTGAACAGGATGCCAAAGTCACCTAGAGGTCCGGCACGAGAGAAAACGTAGTAGATGAATAATCCCGAGATCACAGGTGGAAAACCGTACATGGTGTAGGTTATCGTCTTCAACAGTCCCTTTCCGCCAAACTCTTTCAATCCGATGGCAGCTCCCAATGGGATGCCTATGAGGGAACCCAGAATCGTCGCGCTTCCCGAGACATACAGTGAGAGAAGCGTCACTTGGACGACATCGTATGTCACGCCATCAACCAATCTGTGTCCCCCTAGCACCCCCGAATCCCTTTGGAGAATAAAAAGGAAGGGAAATTGTTTCGATCCTACTCAATTCTGATCGTCGCTGCGGCTCGATAATGTGAGACTATGAACTGATTCTCTGCGATCGAGCCTGGACCTGCGTTCGGTACGAACAGCTCGCGGCCACCGACGGTGTAGTCAGCGATCATATTCTGGATCTCTGGAGAAGTTATCCAGTTGACAAAGTCCATTGCTAGGGTCGCGTTGATGTTCGGCCACAACGCAGGATTGACCGGAATAACGCTGTACTGATTGTACAGGAATGGATCTCCTTGGTAGACTATCTCCAGGTGCGGAATGATACCAGTCGCCTTTCTTGTGTAGTATGTAGCCTGGTCCGAGAGCGTGTATCCTTTGTCGATCTGTTGCTCCGTTATGTCCAACACAGCGCCCATCCCCTGTCCAGTGCTGAGGTACCAACTGTTGCTGAACGTGGTCACGTTCAGTTTGGCTTTGACCCAGATCGATTTCTCCTTTGTGTCCGTTCCAGAGAGATCACCTCTCGAGACAAATGTGGCCTTCCCTTCCGTGCCGTTCTGATAGATTCTGTTGAATGCATCCGTCACGTTATTCGCCTGAGAGACACCTGCGGGATCTGCTTCAGGTCCGATGACGACATACTGGTTGTAGCAGACCAGCGTTCTCGATGTACCATAACCGTCCTTTACGAACTGCTTTTCACTTGCAGGCGAGTGCACGAGAAGAACGTCAGCATCACCGGTCTTTCCTATCTGCATTGCCTGCCCGGACCCTACAGCAATCACGTCAACTATGCAGTCATACTTGCTTTCGAAGTTCGGCAGGATGTGATCGAGCAATCCCGAGTCCTGCGTACTCGTCGTGGTGGCCAATATTAGTCTTTGCTTGGCCGGATGGACCGCGACCGCTCCGATGAGCAGTACCATCACGATCGCGAGTGCAATTATGCCAACGAGTGGCGACTTGTTTTTCATCAGTATTCCTCCTAAATCGATGTGCCCTGTGAAGCATAACGAGAATGAGTTACTTAACATTTTCCGAATTGAAAGATCAAATTGTGCTGATTGGATGTTCGCATCGAATCTACCCCCCGGTCCACCTATTCAGATCGTTTCCATGCCATTCGATCGAGTGTCCATGCCTGCCTCGTGACCGTTCTTCACGAGACTTGTGCGGGAGCTACTGTCGTCCCTTCTTTGCAGTCTTGGTAGATTTCTTTGAAATGAATTTCTTCTCGTATATCTGGAGTCCTCGGTTGATTGCTTTGAGAGCAGAACTCCGACGCTCCCAACCGATCAGCTGAGTGCTCTTGCCCTCCTCAAGTCGTTTGTACGTCAAAAAGAACTCAGCGATCTCGTTCAACTGGTGCAGTGGCAGGTCTTCAAGCTGCAGGTATTCCTTGTACCTTGGATCATTCACGGCAACGGTCAGGATCTTGTCATCCTGACCCTGTTCGTCGAGCATCCGCAGAATCCCCACAGGTCGCGCCTCGACCACGCAACCTGGAAAAGTCGGCTCGCTGATGACCACCATCGCATCCAATGGATCGTTGTCATCGTAGTAAGTCTGGGGGATGAGGCCGTATGCGATCGGGAAAACGACGCTCGAGTGAAGGACCCTATCAAGAAGAATTCCATCGAACTCCTTCGATACCTCGTATTTGTTCTTGCTGCCTTGAGGGGTCTCTACAATGACATTCACTATCCTGGGTGGGTCCCTTCCCGTAGGCACATTTCTCCACATCGACATTCCAAGAACACCTTCAGTCTCTATGATCTCTCATCTTCGTTATGGTGCAATGCGAGTACATTATTCTATCTCATCTGAATGAACTCTCCAAATAGCTTCTCTCAGCAGCCTAGGTATGGTAAGTTTCATGAGTCAATAATCCATTGTGCATGCGGGAGTGGGATGCAGAGCTTCGATTTCCGTCTCTTGGTGAGGTGGCACCTTGATTGAGATTATACTGCTCCAGCTCTTCGTCCTCATCCTTTTTGCGAAGATAGCTGCAATAGTCTTCGAGTTCGTCCGCCTTCCTCCACTAGTCGGCGAGATTGTCGCGGGGATCATTATTGGCAACACCTTCATCTTTGACCTGCTCCAGCTGGGTACGAATATCGAAGTCTTGAGCGTGCTGGCCGAAATAGGAGTGATCTTCCTTCTGTTCGCTATCGGCCTCGAGACCCCTTTCAGTGATCTAAAGAGAGTTGGCGGTACTGCGATTCTTGTGGCGATCCTCGGTGTGATCTTCCCCTTCATATTCGGCTTCCTGCTGATAGTCTCCTCTGGTTTCCCTCAGATCGAGGCGCTCTTTATTGGAGCTGCAATGACTGCCACTAGCATCGGCATCACTGCCCGGGTGATCAAGGACATGAATATAATGAACAGTATCGAATCCAAGGTCATCATAGGTGCGGCTGTGATTGACGACGTCCTGGGGCTCGTCATTCTAGCCATGATTAGCGGAATCGCGAGCGGCGGTGCCATGGACATCGTCGACACTGTGATGGTAGCTGCTCTGGCAGTGTTGTTCGTGGTCGCCGTCGTGTTCGTCGGATCCGGACTCTTGCCGAAGGTGAGAAAGCAGGTCCACGAGTTCAGGACCCCGACTCCGGTGATGCGTGCGAGACGAAAGATCAGTCCGTTGGCCGTAGCCATAATCGTCTGTTTCGGATTGTCCGCTGCGGCGTCATATTTCGGACTGGCAGCAATTGTAGGTGCGTTCCTTGCAGGGATGGTGTTCGCTGAGTTCAAGGATCTGTTCCCGATCGGAGAGCAGTTTGAGGCGATAAACGAGTTCCTGGTTCCTTTCTTCTTCTTGTACATCGGGATATCAGTCAACCTCTCGACATTCGGCGGCGTGGCAATATTGGCCCTTATGATAACCTTCGTCGCTATCGCCACGAAGTTCATTGGTTGCGGACTCGGAGCTTACAGACTCGGAGTGAAGTCAGCGGCTATCGTCGGTGTCGGGATGGCTCCCAGGGGCGAAGTCGGTCTGATCATCGCGTCAGTTGGCCTGACAATCGGTTCGATATCAAACGATATGTTCTCGATCGTCGTCTTCATGTCCCTCCTCACAACGCTGGCGGCCCCGCTCCTATTGACCTACACATTCAACTGGAAGATGGGCAGGACTGCCAGGTTCTGACCCCAGACGCTAGAGATATTCCGATGGAACCTTGTTCACTGGGCTGCCTGCCTTGTACGATTTCACCGTTTCTATCGTAAGCTGAGAGATTCTCTGGAGGACCTCCTTTGTGTAGAAAGCCGAGTGAGGGGTGATTACTATTCTAGGAGAATCGAGCAACGGGTCCTTCTCAGGATGAGCCTCGTCCTCGAGAACGTCTATCCCAGCCCCCCACAGGTGACCCGACGTCAGGGCATCCCTCAACGCCCTGCTGTCTAGCACTCCGCCCCTTGAGGCATTGATCAAGATGCTGCCCTTTTTCATTCTCGAGATTGCTGTGGCATCGATCAGATGATGAGTATCTGGGGTCAAGGGGGTGTGGAGGGTAACGAAGTCACTCTCTCCGAGCACTTCCTCCAAAGGCAGATAAGGGAAGCCATACTTGGCCGCCAGGCTCTTGTTCTGGTAGACATCGTAAGCGACGACCCTCATCCCAAAACCTTTCGCAATCTCAATGACCGCCGCGCCGATCTTGCCGGTTCCCACAACCCCAAGTGTCTTGTCTCTTAGCTCAAGGCCGAGGAAATTGGAAAAATCGAACCGCCTTTCGTTCTTGACGAAAGCGTCCGCGGAAGGTATCCTTCTAGCAGACGCCAGAAGCAAAGCGAATACATGCTCTGCAACGACGTGCGCGCCGTAGTCGGGGACGTGGCATACAGTAATGCCCTTCTCAATGGCGTGTTTCGAAGCGATGTGGTCAAAGCCAACGCTCCTGGTGACTACAAGTTTCAAGCTCGGGATGGAATCGATTACTTTCTCGGTAACCTGAGTGTAAATGAATACAGAGATCACCTCGGCGTCTCTGGCAACATCGATCAGCTGTTCCTCTTCGAGAGGGTGGTCGAATATGACCAGTTCATCGTCGGGAAATGCGTCCCTTATGAGATCGACATGTTCCTTCAGCTCCGTGAAGACCATCTTCATTGAGATACCCCATCGGTTTTTTGAGACAGTCTATTTCAGACATCTCCTGATATTTAACGGGTGTCTCTCGTGATCATAGTTCAAAGGGATTAAGACCCAAACCGAATATCTCGGTCCGGTGAGACGATGTGGAAGAACGGTGCGAAATGCGCGGTCTGCTTGACTTTCGATTGCGACAGCGACATCTCCTGGAAGAACATCATGAGGAGGACTGGGGCGGTGAAGGAGGGAGAGCCCTACAGTCCCGTCGTGCTTTCTCAAGGTCAATACGATTACAATGTCGCGATACCCAGGATCTTGAGGTTTCTCGATTCTGAGGATCTAAAGGGTGCTTTCTACGTTCCAGGGATGCTGGCCGAGGAACGTTCTGAGCTCGTAAAGGACATTGCACGGCGGGGGAACGAGGTCGGACACCATGGCTATGCGCACCTCAATCCGTTCAGACTGTCCCCCGAGGATGAGCGAAAGGAAATGGAGAAAGGTCTCGAAGCCTTAGAGGCGGTCCTTGGCACCAGGCCGAAGGGATATAGGGCACCTGCTTTCGACATCAGCCCCCGCACGCTTGATCTGCTCGTGGAGCATGGATTCGTGTATGAAAGCAACCAGATGGCGTGGGACACACCCTATGTCCATCAGCAGAAGAAGGGGAAGATCGTGGAGTTGCCATTCAACTGGCTGACCATGGATTGGACATACTTCGCATTCAACTTCTTCCCTCCTTTAGAATATCAAAGTGGGATCACCAGCCAGGAGGATGTTCTCGACATCTGGTCAGAGGAGTTCGAAGGCCTGTACGATGATGGCGCTCTCATGACTATCGTCATGCACCCGCAGGTGATGGGTCGTCCCTCGAGGGTCAGGATGCTCGGCCGGTTGATCAAGAAGATGAAGAAGAAGGGCAAAGTGTGGATTGCGAAGCCGATTGAGGTCGCCGAGTACTGGCTAGAGAGCCACCGATCGGGCTAGCTGGGCATCTCCTTCCCTTTTCTCTTTCTCACAGGTCATTTCTGGATAGGCAAAAGTCGATTTTCGTATGAATCGAATACAAACTACGGGCGAATCCATAGGTTTATATACTCTACCGGGGCTAGGTTTGTCAGCGAAGGTACTCAGCTAGTGAAAAATTTTTAAACCGTTGAGTTTATACTTTCCGAGTAAGGGGGGATGAAAAACCCGATGTTGAAAACAAGAATAAAAGTAATGGCCGCACCGAACCGATACGTTATCGGTCCGGGTGCAGTGAAGGAGCTAGGCAGGCGCAAGGGAATCCTTGGTACGAAGGCATTGGT
>JAJRAG010000146.1 GCA_028682925.1 Methanomassiliicoccales archaeon | reverse complement strand
TTCGGACAAGTGACCGGAATGATCACCAATGGAAGGAACCTCAGAAGGGAAGGATACCTGAAGGATCTTGTGAGCAAAGGTCTTGACCATGTCCAGATAACCATCCTGTCACACAGGGAATCGGTTCACGACAAGCTGGTCGGATGCAAAGGTGCATGGAAGGAGACCATCGAGGGGCTCAGGGTCGCGCTGGAAGAGGACCTGTACGTGAGCACGAACACCACGATAATGAGAACCAATTTCGAGGACATCGAGGAGACGATGAGGTACTTGGTCGCGCTCGGTGTCAGGAACATCGCGTTCAACGGCATAATAAGATCTGGAAAAGGGGAGGAGACCGAGGGCATCGACTATGATGAGTTGACCATGGTACTCACGAAAGTCAAGAATATAGCTGGAGAGAAAGGCGTCAATCTGATTTGGTACTCACCAACGCCATATTGCGAGTTCAATCCGATCAACTACGGACTCGGGATCAAGCAGTGCACCGCATGTTCACTGAACATGGCAATAGAACCGGACGGGACGGTGATTCCATGCCAAAGCTACTATGAACCCCTGGGGAACATAATCCAGGACCCGTGGGACAAGATATGGAATCATGACCTATGCAAGAGGATTCGAGGGAGAAAGTACCTGGACGGCGAGTGCCTTGATTGTCGCCTGAGCGATGTCTGTGGAGGCGGATGTCCCCTTGCCAGAGCGCACGGAGACTACGTTTGTTTGGACCGGCACTCATCCATGTAGAAGGCAGGGAAGAATCACTTTTCAGCGATGGCATAGAAGATAGGATTGAAATGGAACATCGTCCCTTCGTCCAGCGCTCTGTTCCATCTGGATCTCATTTCATCAAGCTTGTTGCTGTCGACGGTCCCTTCGGTCGCTTTCTCTATCCAGCGCCATTCGTCATCGGACTCGATTCGCAGTCTTTCAATACCCCACACACCGGGATGAACGCCAATCTCGGCGATGGTCCCCGCCTCTTTGAATAGAGCCCTCAATTTTCTCCCGACACAAGGGTCCCCGCCTTCGCTCTGAATCCCCTTGACGATGAGTCCGGTCAGATCCGAGAGCTCAAATGGGTAGTCTATACGTCCGCCGAAGTCTGGCTCAGCAAGACATATGACGAATCTCCTTGACACGCGCATCATCTCCTGGAGCGCGGAACATTGATCAGTCAACCATAATAGAAGGAAAGAACAGTAGACGATGTCGAAGGAGCGATCATCGAAGGGCAATTTCCTGACATCACCCTGATCGACATCGAGTCCCCGACTTCTACATATTCCAACCATATCCTTGTCGATATCGACTCCCTTGATATCTAGGAGGCCGCTCAGCTTATCCATTACGAAACCTGGACCGCAACCGACATCTAGGGCCTTCGGTTTTCCGTCTTTGACTTCCAACCTCGGCAGGACCCTCGTCTCAAATAACCACACCCATGAGTCCTCCAGCCAGAGAGACTGACGCCGCAATTGTCTTTCGAGGATTGACCGTTCTACCGACATGCCGTCAGGTAGGATAGTGACTTCATTTGAATTTACACTATCGAACGATCATCTGCTTATTGGTGAAGGAAAATCTGCATCGCAGCGCAAGCTGACTTGATTTCGTCGCATTCTTCACAAATCGATCCTGCCAGGTCCGACTCTCAGTGCTGCAGCCATCATACTTATAATCCGTAAATCAATCTCATTTCATAAGGGAGGGGAGGCGATGATCGCAAGAGATATCGTTCTAAGGAACCTTGGCAAGTACAGGAAAGACAAGATCAAGATCGGGGTTCTGGGATCGCACTCAGCGCTCGACACCTGCGATGGGGCTGTCGAGGAAGGATTTAAGACAATGGCGGTATGCCAGGATGGAAGAGACAGAACGTACTCGAAGTACTTCAAAGCACACAGGAACCTGGACGGCACGCTGAGAAAAGGTATGGTCGACGAGGTCATCCTCCTGAAGAAGTTCAGAGACATCATGGACCCGAAGATCATGATCAGGCTTCTCAACGAGAACGTCCTGTTCGTTCCAAATCGCTCGTTCACCTCCTACTGCAGCATCGACCAGGTGGAGAACGACTTCATTGTGCCGATCGTCGGCAGCAGGAACCTGCTGCGGAGTGAGGAGAGAGGGATGGAGAAAGACTACTATTGGCTGCTGGAGAAGGCTGGCCTACCATTCCCGAAGAAGATCAAGGATCCGCAGGAAATAGACACGTTGACTATCATAAAGCTGCATCACAAAGTGAAGAAGCTGGAGAGGGGTTTCTTCACCGCCTCGTCGTTCAAAGAGTATCAGGAGAAGTCGAAGGAACTGGTAAAACAGGGAGTCATCGACGAAGAAAGCCTCGGAGAGGCGAGGATGGAACAATATGTCATCGGACCAGTGTTCAATCTTGACTTCTTCTACTCGCCATTGTCGAGAGGCGAGGAGAGGATCGAACTGATCGGCATCGATTGGAGGTTCGAGAGTTCCCTCGACGGATACGTGAGATTGCCAGCAGCCCAACAACTGACACTGAACGAGAACCAGGTCCTACCCGAGTACACGGTGTGCGGACACAATTCCGCCACGCTGAGGGAGTCTTTGCTCGAGAACGCTTTCGAGCTCGCCGAGAAGTACGTGAAGGCGACCCAGGAGCACTTCCACCCCGGGATCATCGGGCCGTTCTGTTTGCAGACCTGCGTCGACAAGGACCTGAAATTCTTCATATATGATGTGGCGCCGAGGATCGGTGGCGGGACAAACGTACACATGGCGGTCGGGCACGCATACGGCAACGCACTTTGGAGGAAGAGCATGAGCACCGGACGGAGACTGGCGATGGAGGTCAGAAGGGCGATCAACGAGGACAGAATAGAGGAGATAGTCACCTGACATGAGGGGGCCATACTTGTCTGATGCTATAGCCAGCAATGTTTTCGACCACAACAACTTTTATTAAGGACGAATCTATTCGCCAACAATACCCTAGTCTCAGAGAAGCGCACATTTTTTGTGCATCAAGCCATGAGGGAGGGAAGGTATTGCATAAAGAGAACAAATTGAGAATGGCATCAGGGATGCTGGTCATAGCCCTGCTGTTGTCATCCCTTGCACTACTGCCAGGAACGACCGTAAAGGGTGCCAGCGCAGACAACCAGATATCGTTCAACGTCGTTGACAGCGATGGAAATAATATTACCGGTGTCCAAGCTGTCCTGAAGGAAGTGCACACGCTGAAGCAGTACGCGACCACAACA
Source organism: Methanomassiliicoccales archaeon (assembly GCA_028682925.1). GTDB lineage: Archaea > Thermoplasmatota > Thermoplasmata > Methanomassiliicoccales > JACIVX01 > JAJRAG01. Next base: position 3,602 of record JAJRAG010000146.1, on the reverse strand, counting down.
AGCTCAGGCGGACTGGCAACGTTTTCCCCATGGCCAGGATACTATACGCTCGCATTGACCAAGTCAGGATACTACGACTTGACATATTCGAGCGTAATCAGATATGACTCTCTTTCTCCTGTTCCACTCTTCCGGGTCGTTATTACTCCGCAACCAACGGCGATATACAATCTTGATTTGACAGTGTTGAAGAACGGGACGATAGACCCTGTGAGCAACGTTCGTCTCAGGGTCCTTGACGCGAATGAGTCGATGCAAGAGATCTACAATGGTACATCGATCGGAGGCACTTTCACAGTCCCCGTCTATGCAACGACGTGCAAGCTTGTAGTGACGGCTTCTGGATTCTCCGTGAATGTATCAACGATAGTTGTCTCCGGTAGCACGACCCAGACTATGTATATGGACCCTTCGTTCGCGGTGAGAGGATACGTCTACATGAATGGCGTGCCCGTCACACAAGGATTGAGAGCGTACATGGTATCGACGAACGTGGCCGTTGATATTGAGAAGAGGATCGTGAAGCCGAAGAATATCGGAGCGAACTACTTCGACCTCGATGCGTACGCAGGCGAATTCTATCTGCTCGTTGATGGAGAGAATGCTAAGGCGAACATGACGAAGTTCACATTGACCGCCGCAGAGACGATGACAGTGAATCTAACGGCGCAGGCGGTCCAAAAGACCACGAAGGATGTGGCTTTTTACGAGGGCGACTGGAACCACTTCAACTTGACTGAATCCTCGACCTTGGAATATGACGCCAATGTTCCTGGACTCGACTTCAACTACATCCCGAACATAAGGATGCAGATCGACTTTGCCATCGGAGACGGTGATGGTCAGGTCTCTACTTCTGAGCTCGACTTGTTCAAGACCAAGATCGGTTCCTTCGGACCCCAGAACATTACGACGGAATGGTTGATGAAGGTCAACGGGACAAGATTCGTCGCGCAGACCTCAGGCTACACATCCATAGACTACGCGGGACTTGTGGCCCCAACCGACTCTGAGGCGAACTACACCGACACACTGGTCACGCTCTACACCACAGTGTCGCACTCGACTTCTCCTCTGCCAACTTCTGGTTCACTTTACACTGGTGACCTTTACGCCAACTTCGACACGGCGACGATGAACTACAGCTACACGGTCGATCTGCCGAAATTGTATGAGCTGACAGCGAATTCCACCGGCTCCGTGTATGTGAAGGTCACAGGATATACGGCATTGAATGTCGAACCTTCCTACACGACGACGATCGTTCCAGCAGACGTCAAGATGACGTTCCAGAAGTCACGCGACCCTACCGCTGTGGCGGCTATCGTCACCGGCAGCAATGCATACTCGAAGCTCCTGAACTCGACGATTCAATACTACATAGTGGCGAACGACACGAACGTCACATTCACTTCAGTTGGATCTACCGACCCCAACGGCAACCCGTTGACATACATATGGGAATTCGGGGACGCTAATGGGACGAGTGTTGCGACGACTACGACCGTCTACAAATACACGTCTGCGAAGTTCAATGTGACAGCGAAACTGACTGTCAGGGATGTCGCTGGCCTGGAGGCCAACGCCTCATTCCAAGTTCGGATAGACTCAGTGAACCCGGTTCCGATCATCGACGTCAAGAACAAGAACATTATTTCGATATACAATCTCGGTGGACCGGACGGCCAGATAACCGCGAATCAGACGGAAGCGATCATATTCAATGGGGCGAAGTCCGTAGACTACATAAACTCGACCTCCGACGCTGAGAAGGGCATCATAGCATCTTGGAAGTGGGACTTTGGAGATGGCAATTCAACCACCGTCCTGCAAGGAGAAACCCAGAATGTCACTCATGCCTACGCCCAGGCGGGCAACTACACCGTGAAACTGAACACAACCGACGTCGTCGGACACAACGCAACCTCCCAGTTGAACGTTATAGTGAAGGACACGACGGCGCCAATCGTATCGTTCGTGATAATGAACGGTAATTTCCAGACGGTCGAGTCGGCAATCGAAAACACCACGCTATACTTCGACGGCAACGCCACAAAGGACAACGTCGACAGCCTACAGAACATGACTTACGCATGGGACTTTGGAGACGGAGAGACCGCGAACATCGTGAACGCGACGCACAACTTCACCCACATCAAGACGTTCACGGTGAAGCTCACCGTCACTGACAAGTCAGGAAACAGCGCGAACCTCACGAAACAGCTCGTCATAACCTCGTCCCCGAGACCGGACCTAAGGATCGTTGTGCTCACCTTCGCCCCGACCCAATTCACCGAGGGTGAGTCAGGATCGATGGTCCTGAACATCACCAACGTAGGCAACTCGAACGCGACGAACATTGTCGCGACCTTCTACAGGATGTCGATAACGGGCGAGAAGTTCGAGCTTGGGACCGAGACCTCGCTGACGGTCAACGGAACCCCTGCAAGCCTCTTGAAACCGAACCAATCCGGACTGATAACCTTCAGGTGGACGGCGGACAGCAAGGGCAACTACACGATGTATGCGGTGGTAACCTGCGATCGAGAGACAAACAAGGCCGACAATACCATCACATCCTCCCTGACAGTGAAGGAAGCTGGTTGGAAGGCGGCTGCGATCTACGGTGGAATATTCGCGGTGATAATCGTCGTCATCGTCCTCATATACATGAGGAAGCGACTGCCCCTGCCCTCAAGGAAAGGGAAGGAAGACAAGCAGGAGAAGACGAAGCAGGAACAGAAGGGCAAGAAGTAGGTGTGCGTCAAACCCTTTTCTCTTTAATTCTTCTTTTGTTTTCTTGTTCCAAGTGACTTGTTGCCCGCATACACCAATCAATCGCAGACCTCAAAACATATTTATTACCCAGACCACCATGAACCACTGATGCTCTGGAGACTCATCGACACTGATCTAGCCTCCCCTGCATACACGTCCGCAGCCGATGAGGCGATGGTCATCGCCAGGCAGAAGAATATTGTCCCGAACACGCTCCACTTGTACCGACGAGACAGGCCGACTGTGTCCCTGGGCTATTCTGAGATCGTAGAAGATAGTGTCAATCTGACGATCGCTAAGGAACGAGGCGTGCATCTGGTCAGGCGGATGAGCGGAGGGAGCGCCATATTCACCGATCAGAACCAAATCATCTATTCCGTCATCTTGGAGAAGGACATGGTCCCAGAGAGCCCCAACGAGACATTCCCGATCGTCTGCGGCGGAATCGTAAAGGCGCTAAGAATACTCGGACTGGAGGCGGAGTTCAAACCGATCAATGACGTTCTCGTGAACGGAAAGAAGATATCGGGCAGCGCTCAGACCAGGAAGATGGATGTCGTCCTCCAACACGGTACGCTCATCGTTGACGCAGATTTCGAACTCATGTTCGCGGTCCTGAGAACGAAGAAAAAGAAGATCAAGACCGCGGAAGGAATGACGTCGTTGGCAAGAGAGTTGGGATCGCTCCTCCCAATGGAGAATGTCAAGACCGCGATAGTGAAGGGATTCGCCGAGCAGTTCGAGGTCGAGATAATGAAAGGCGTTTTGACGCACTTTGAACGGAACCTCATCGAGAAGCTGATCGAGGAGAAATACGGAAAAGA
>JAJRAG010000145.1 GCA_028682925.1 Methanomassiliicoccales archaeon | reverse complement strand
GGATCTTACCCGGTCATAATCTCTGTTGCAGGTCAGGCCAAGCCAGAGCTCAAGGAAGTCATGGCCCTCGTTTGCGATCAGATCGTTCCCGTGCAAATGATCCCTTGACATGGGGGAACCTAACGCTTCTCCCGGTCTTTGCGAGCGTGATACTGTATTTTGCGCACATTGGCCAGACGTCTAGTCTCGGTACGTTCTGATGAGTCGATTTGACTCGACGAACAGAATCATCAAGGCCGAATCATAACTCATCCAACCTGATATCTAAATGGAAAGCTTTATATTGGTAGATGCATAAATGCACCCTGGAGTAGGGGAAACCCTACAAAGGAGGACTAAACAATGAAAAAGATATGGAAGATACGGAAGGACTCCGAAGCAGTCTCGCCGGTCATCGCAACTATACTAATGGTCGCGATTACCGTCGTACTGGCGGCAGTCCTATACGTGATGGTGATGGGGTTCACTCCTGGCGGAGGACAGACTCCATCGGGTGCGTTCACCTCTGATGCCAAGCTGACCGCTACGACATACAAGCTTACTTTCGGTGCGGTTTCGCCTGACGCGAAATTCGTGGACTGTAAGTTCAGGATTGACCCAGTCTCGACCAGCGCAGCCGTCGTGACAACTTATACTGTTGTGTCGGTCGGTAGTGTGACCCCGGCAGTTGGCGCTACCAATGCTGGAATCGCGATCACGGATATTGGCAGCGATGGTAAGATTAGCGTTGGTGACTATATCACCATCACCATACACTCTGGTGCTGGTGTTGTCGCTGACAATGGCGATTGGACGGTCACCCTGATCTTTACGAGCACAGGTGGCCAGATCTGCCAGAAGGTTTTCGCTGTCACAGCCGCATGAACATAGAAAACCAAACCACTTTATTTTCACTTTTCTTTTATCTATAGGTAATTGCCCCAGATTGTATTGACACGTTATTCGACGCAACGGAGTATTTGGGGTTTGGTGCCAGTGAGTGCATGGAACATACGGATTTGTGACGATCAGCTCATTGTGAAGAAAGGGTCTGAAAAAGAGAGAGTCGTTTAATGTCAATAAGACTCTGTCGGGATTTTGGACTAGATAAGAAAACGTGCGCGCGGGGGACGCCGGTTGAAGAAGATTCCAGGGTGCATGGTGCGAAATCCGATCCGAAATGAGAAAAAGTGCTGTGAGTTGTGCCTTTCTCTAAGACTTTGCATCCCGAACTGGTTTTGCATCATCTCTTGGGGACCGCGCCTTTGTTGTCTTTGTGTTGTGGAAGCGTTCAGGTTGAGAATAAACAATGGTCGTCTTGCTCACGCGGTCCGACCACCTCTGTCTGGGGTCGCCCTCCATTGAGAGCCCGAATATAACATCGAACGGCAGGAAGATGTACCAGAAGAACTTCGGCACGCTTCGAGTGAATGTCTGGTGCAGTCTTCTCTTATCGGTCAGTGAGACGACTCTCAAATCAAAGAACCACTTCCCAAGAGTCTTTCCGTATGTCCCTTCGAGAACTCCGCTGTAGATGAACCATACGACCCCCGAAAGGATACCAGCAACTATGTCCTGATCGGGTGCGTTTACGAAGAAGATCACTATCCTCATTGGAATGAAGATTATCATGGCGTCGACAAACGCTGCGGCAATGCGTCTGAGCCAGTGTCTCCTCAATGTGCTATTGTGCTCTAGAATATCAAATCCTGCAGGCATCCCATCCACCTGTCAGCTATATTGCGCCATCTGGCCTAAAAACCTATCGGTGTGTTGCCTCTTATATTTCGCTCGCGCCCACTTGCGGTTCACGGAAGTCGCTAGAAAAAGCTATTAGGCGCATCGCTCGAATATGATAGTGCCTTGAGAGAGAAGGAAGAGACAAATCGGGGGAGCTTGAACGGGAACCAGTCAATTGAGATCGTTAGCCGTATCGATTGTCTTGCTTGCTTGCCCAGTCTCACTGATGCACATTGGAGACACCTTTGAGAATCCTCACATGAGGTTTGGCTCTCTCTACGATGCATTTGCTGTCGCTCCTGCTGTATCAAATCCGGATCCTCCGAGGAATATGACCCTACTTCCTGGACCAGATCACGTGGACATCTCATGGGAACCCCCTCTTGACGACGGGAGCGCGCCGATTGCGAGCTACGAAGTTTTGAAAGGGTCGGAGTACTTTGATACATATGGCAATTATGCAATATCGCTCACGGTGTTGATTTCATTGCCCGCTCCCTATCTATCATACCGCGACACAGATGTCAGCAGTGGAGGTAAGTACTACTACTCCGTGAGGGCTTCAAATGGTGACAATCATAGCTACGCCATCGATGCTACGTGGGCTTTGGTGGGAGGGACAATCCCCGACGCGCCTCTGAATCTGAATGCGACAGGAGGAGAGGGTCAAGCGGACCTTTCATGGATTGTGCCATTCCACCAAGGCGGGACTGAGGTGAGAAGCTACCAGGTTTATCGCGGCATTTCCGAGTCGAATCTTTCTCTGGTCGCCCTGGTCGATCTGCCGACGGGACTTTACAATGTGCAAGACTATATGATGCGGTGGACTGACGCAGGGCTCGTCAACGGACAGACATACTACTACTCAATATCCGCTAACAACTCCGTCGGGGAAGGTCCGATGTGCTCGGTGAGGTCAGTTCGGCCGGACTTCGCGCCCGATCTATGGGGCTTTGCTGATGGCAACTGCAGAGAGATGAAAGTCATGCTGGCTTGGGGTCACCCAACAGTCAATCAATCTGAGGTCCTCTGCTATCGAATCTACCGCCAAGAACATCACCAGATATACGGGGACATTTGGCTGTTCGTGGCGACTGTAAGCAACAGCACTACCTCCTTCAACGAGACGCTCGAATACTCCTTCACTATAGAATACAGGATTGCGGCTGTTTATCCTGGCGGCTACGAGGTCTACTCAGAAGCAGCTGTTGTGTCTGGGGGGTACTGCGAAGGCGGTTATTCTTTTTGGACAGATTTTGTATTGATCATGATCCTCATCACTTCCTTTCTCGTGATGATATTCATTGCGTTCAAACGGCGAAAATAGGGCCCAGCGAACAATCCGAAGTGCCTCCCAAGGTCCTCGAACTCGGGACAGGGCGCAACCCTTCCTCGTAGAATCGTGGCCACTCAGCTCGCCCGTCTTTCATCATGTGTTCAGTGCTGGGTTTGTCATCATGGTGGCAACTGCGGCTAGCTTCTAACATTTAGTTAAACTTAGCGCTCTGCCACTCAGTATCCCAAGTCCTAGTATTCGATCAAGGCTTCGTGTGCGGAATGGAATCCGAAACGGCGGAGTCTGTCAAAGGCAACGGTCGCAGGAGACCGGCGAGCGTACCACAGTGCTCGGGTTCGTCTTCACATCGGGACGACATGGAAATGTTTATTCTCTTGTCTCTTCTAGATGGGTCTGAATGTTACCACTCTATGTCTACGATGAGGGGCAGTGCGATCCGAAGAAGTGCACGGCCAAGAAGATGGTGCGGTTCAGGCTGGTCGAGCCGTTGTCCTCTCTCAAGATAATACCTTTCGGCAGCGTCGTGCTGAACCCTATGGCGGAGAAGGCACTCTCCAGAGAGGATTCAAAGAAGGCCATAAAGAACGGCATCGTTGTTCTCGATCTCTCTTGGAAGAACATCGAGACATTCCCAAAGATGAGGAACGACGTGGCACAGAGGGCCTTGCCCTATCTATTGGCCGCGAACCCCGTCAACTGGGGAAAGCCATTGAGATTGAGCAGCGCGGAGGCGTTGAGCGCCGCACTCTACATCATGGGATTCAAGGACGATGCATCCAAGATCCTTGCCAAGTTCTCTTGGGGGGAGCAATTCATATCATTGAATAAGGAACCCCTCGACAGATACTCCTCGGCTGAGACGAGCGAAGAGGTCGTAAGGATACAACTGGAATACTGCCAGTGAGCGACGGCATGTCTAATAGTAAGGATAACCTTCTATACGTCCCTAACGCTTAGGGGAATTTCGCCGCGATTGACGCTTGATAGGGGGAGGCGATTCTTGCCTGCGGAATACACCGATGAGGACATACTGGCTAGATGGGAGGAGTTCTTCGAGACCGCTGACTATAGAGCGAAGGTCATCGATGTCTCGGACCATTATCCCGAGCTGAGGAGCGTCAACGTCGCCTACTCCGACCTTGACCGGTTCGACCCCGACTTCGCCGACTACCTTTTACAGCATCCCAACAGAGTCCTTTGGAGCGGGGGGCAGACGATCAAGAAACTGACACCTCCAAGCATGGAAGGAGCGGAGATCCACCTTCGAATGATCGAGCTGCCTCGAGACAGCAGGGTTGAGATCAGGAAGCTCAGGAGCAAGCACCTAGGCAAGTTCATATCGGTCGAGGGTCTCGTGAGAAAAGCGACCGAGGTCAGGCCGAAGATTACCGCGGCGATTTTTCAATGTCTGCGGTGCCACGCAATAATCAAGGAGCCGCAGGAGGGCATGTTCTTCAAGGAGCCGCTCGAGTGTTACAAGGAGCAGGACGGGTGCGGGAAGTCAGCGAGCGCAACGAAGTTCAAGCTCCTTACCGAGGACTCGCATTACGTCGATACACAGAAGATCGAGATCCAAGAGAGCCCGGAGGGTTTGAGGGGGGGCGCTCAACCGGAGCGACTGGTAGGCTATCTCGAGGATGACATCGCGGGGAAGATATTTCCCGGCTACAGGGTCATTCTGAACGGTATACTCCGCTCTGTGCAAAAGGGAGCGATTGCAAAATCGACATTGTTCGACATCAACCTCGACATCGTATCCGTCGAGTTCCAAGAGCATGAATACGAGGAAATCACCATCGAGGAGGAGGACGAGGAAAAGATACTGACCGAGGCGAGAAGTCCGAATGTGTTCAGCAACATAATCGCTTCAATCTCTCCGACGATCTACGGTTACGACGTGGAAAAGGAGGCAATCGCGCTTCAACTGTTTGGCGGCGTGTCGAAGGAGCTTGACGACGGCACACGGATCAGGGGCGACATTCACATCCTTCTTGTCGGGGACCCGGGCGTTGCGAAATGCGTCACTGGTGATGCGCAGGTGATGATGGCGGACGGATCAGTGCGCAGGATTCGTAGCATCGTTGATGAAGCTCTAAAGAACAACGAATGCAAGGAAGTGGACGATGGCTTCTGTGCCGAGAT
>JAJRAG010000022.1 GCA_028682925.1 Methanomassiliicoccales archaeon | reverse complement strand
TGATCATCTACCTTGCGAAGTCGGGGACGGACGTGCTCGACATGAAGGAGCTATGGTGTTGCACCACTTGCTATAGCTGCCAGGAACGTTGTCCGAAGAACGTGAAGGTCACAGACGCGATCATACGCCTCAGGAATCTCGCTGTGAAGAACAAGAACTTCCCGAAGATTCACGTCGCAGCCATAAACGCCATAAAGGACACATCGGATGGCTTTCCGCTCACACCTGAAGTCTCCAAGATAAGGTCTTTGCTCGGTCTTCCGATCGAGCCTCACGACGTTGCTCACGATGCTGAGGAGCTGAAGAAATTCAAGACGCTGTTGGATTCCCTATCGCTCCTGGACCTTGTGGAGGTGCTGCCAGAATGAAGTATTCGCTCTTTCCTGGCTGTATCGCCAAGAACATGTATCCTTCCATCGAGAAGTCAACTGAAATCATTTTCAGACAGCTTGGCATAGATCTCATCAGGGACGCCTATACATGTTGTCCGGCACCGGGTGTCATAAGGAGCTACGATTTCGATTCCTGGCTTGTCATCGCGGCCAGGAACCTCGCGACCGCTGAGAAAAGCGGATCGGATCTGATGGCAATATGCAACGGTTGCTATGGCACGCTCCATGCCGCGAACCAGCATCTGATCGGGCATCAGGAAGCGCTCAAGATGGTCAATGAGAAGATGTCAACAATCGGGGTGAGCTACTCCGGGAAGACCAAGGTCGTCCACTTCGTCGATGTGATCGGTGACATGATTCCTCAGATTCGTGAAAACGTCAAAGTCGAGCTGGGTCTGGAGGTCGCGATCCATTATGGTTGCCACTACCTCAAACCTTCCATCGATCCGGGTCAGAACCCTGAGAAACCCGAGATTCTGGAGAGAGTCATTCAGGCAATTGGTTGTGAGAGCGTCGAGTTCCCAGAGAAGCTGAGCTGCTGCGGCGCAGGCGGAGGCGTCTGGAGCGGGGACGAGCAGGTTTCGCTCAGAATGCTGGAGAAAAAGCTGAGATTCATCAAAGAGTCTGGAGCGGATTGTATTCTGGACGTGTGTCCGTTCTGCCACTTGCAGCTCGATCAGGGGCAGAAGAGGTTGAAGGCTAGATACGACGTGCCTGTGCTGCATCTCAGCCAGTTGATCGGACTTTCATTCGGGACCAGGGACAAGATACTCGGTCTTCACACGCACATGGTCTCGACGCGGGACATCGCCAGGAAAGCGAAAAAGGCCAGAAGAGAGATCGCATTGGATGGCGATTGAGAGCCACTCGAAAGCGACTAATCGCTACTTCTCATCAGGGCTCCAAATGATGCCTTTGTCTTGGAGCTTCTTCTTCATATGTCCCCCTGGACCACCCCTCTCCAGTCTTGCCTTCTCTATGCATGTCTCGTCATCGCAGACGAAGGCTGCGAAGAGGAAGTGCTTTGCCGTTTTTCCACAGAATTGGCAGGTTCGTTTCTCGATGGTCATCGGAAAGCCTAACGAACCAGGTCCATTTGAGTTTTGCGCAAACCCCCGAACCTCAGAAGGAAAACAGTATAAAGATTGGGCACCATCGGCTTTCTTCGTGAAGATCTCTGTGATGGACCCATCGCTTCCAGATTCTCTCCGTAAGATTCTTCCCGAAATGCAGCTTTGGAAGTGTCATCAGTGCGGTCAATGCTCCTCGGTCTGCCCGAGCTATCAGCACGGAGGAATCAGGATCGGGGAAATCATCGAGCGAGCCTCCGTCGGTGCGCTCGAGGTCTCCAGAGACCCCTCGATTTGGCATTGTATGCTGTGCCAGGGATGCACCGAAAGGTGTCAGCTTGGAGCCGATCCTGCGACGGTCATCACGCTCATAAGAAATCTCGCCGCTGCGTCTGGCAATCTCCCCATACACTTGGCCGAGGAGGCGAGACTGCTCCTCGAGACCGGTCTATCCTTTCCGCAGACAGGTCTTACCAAGAAACTTAGGAAGGAGATGGGTCTGAAGGATGCAGAAGTGGAAGATACATCTCTGAGGGATCTGAAGCTTATCGTCAGTCGAACTAGATTGGGGAGGCTCAAGCTTGAGTGATAACGTATACCTTTTCAGAGGTTGTCTAATCCCGACAAGGCTTCCATTCCTCGAGCGCTCTTCGCTATTCGTTCTCGATAAGCTGGGGATTAATTACGAACTCCTTCCAAACGCAACTTGCTGCATAGAACCGATTGGATTGAGGTCTCTTGCCGTGGACACTTGGCTTGTCGTCGCCGCCCGCATGCTCTCGATTGCGGAACAGGATGGGAGGGACATACTGACGCTCTGCAATGGCTGCTATGTATCACTGAAGGAGGCGCGTCAAATACTTCGGTCAAAAGGGGAGAGGGACAAAGTCAATTCGATCTTGGATGAGATCGGAATGGAGTATAGGGGGAAGGTGGATGTCCAGCATCTCTATGGTCTCCTCAAGGGCATTGGGAGAGAGATCGACTCTTGCGTTGTCTCGCCGCAGGATGCTCTCAGGGTCGCCATTCATCCTGGTTGTCATATTGTCAGGCCCAGCGAAGTCACGGGAATAGGCCGACACTTCTCCCCAGATGTTCTGTCCGATATCGTAAGATTGGCTGGAGCGAAGGTTGCATGGACCCAGGACTGGCCGAGATGTTGCGGAGGAGGAATCTCTAGAACGAGCAACGATCTATCAATGAAAGTCCTCGAGGACTCCCTTTGCGAATTCAGGGAGGCAGGCGCAAACAGCATTCTGACTCCCTGCCCTTTCTGTTTTCTGCAATTCGATTTGAAGCAAAAGGACGGGATACCAGTAC
>JAJRAG010000144.1 GCA_028682925.1 Methanomassiliicoccales archaeon | reverse complement strand
TGCTCTTGTTGCGATAGAATCCCTTTGCCTCGCCTTTCAATGCAACGATTATGCGATTCGCCATCTAGTCCACCCCCCTCCTACCCTTCTTTTTCTTCTTCCCCCTGACTGGCTCCGTCTCTACCCCCACGAGCTTCTTGCCCGTGAGACTGAGGAAGACATCTTCGAGGGTCGGCCGGGTCACCTGTATCTGCTCGTAGTTGCCGCCTGACCGGTCCAATGTGTATATGACCTCGGGCAGCGAGTTCTTCGATTCTAGTCTGATTATGATCTCACCATTGTTCTTCTCAGCCGAAGGCCATTGACCCTGTAAAGCAGCCAAGCACCTGTCATCGCAGTTCGAAATAATGCATCTGCTTCCTGAGCCGTGCTTGTCGATTATCTCTTTCGGGGTGCCGAAAGCGATGAACTTGCCATGATCGATGATGCCCACGCGATCCGAGAGCACCTCCGCCTCCTCCATATAGTGCGTGGTAAGGACTACAGTCTTGTCTTTGGTCTTCATGGACCGAATGACGCCCCAAACGTCCCTTCTCGCCTTGGGATCAAGACCGGTCGTTGGTTCGTCCAGGAACACGATCTCAGGATCGTTCACCATGGAAATCGCCACGCCGACCCTTTGCTTCAGTCCGCCTGAAAGATTCTTGAAGTACTCATCCCTCTTCTCCCTCAGGTCGACAGCATCGATCAATTCGTCGGCGTCGATGCTCTTGTCATACATACCGCCAAAGAACTCGATGTTTTCTTTGACTGTGAGGAGGTCGAAAGCGTTGAAATCCTGAGGCAGCACGCCGATTCTTCTCTTGATCTTGTTCGCATCCCTGTTGACATCCATTCCAAGCACTTTCACTTCTCCAGATGTCAGTGGTCTTAGGCATTCGAGGATTTCGACGGTCGTTGTCTTTCCGGCTCCGTTCGGACCCAAAAGCGAGAACACCTCGCCTGCATTGACATCGAAACTGATTCTATCGACAGCTTTGAGATTGCCGTAGGTCTTGAAAAGGTCGCGCACTTCGATTACCGCGTTGGTGATAATGTCACCTTCCTTTCTAGTTGGTTACCTGGGCGGTCAATGCAAGATGGAGTATAATAAGTTGTCCCGATACAGGACTGTCACGTATCGTTGAGAGATTGTTGTATTTCGCAGAAGAATCGAGATGCTTATATAAACATAACCGTATCATGTGGGTCGGAAGCGGGTTCGTAGATTCGATTCTCGTAATCTACTTAAGCACATAGGAGCTATTACAATACAGGAGGAATAATTCTGACATCTAAGATATTGCGAGTGGACATGAACGAGCTCAAGGTCAGCTTCGAGAACGTTCCCAGCAAATGGAAGGACTTAGGGGGACGAGCACTGACCTCGACGATCGTGTCAGAGGAAGTGCCACCGACGTGTCATCCGTTGGGGCCAAACAACAAGCTGGTGTTTGCTCCTGGAATAGTGACAGGAACCAGCGCACCGACTTCTGGCAGAATATCTGTCGGAGGAAAATCCCCGCTCACTGGCGGAATAAAGGAAGCGAACGCTGGAACGAGCTTCGCGCAGAAGCTGGCCAAAGCAGGGATCAAGGCTATAATCGTCGAAGGACAGCGGAAGGACAAGGGTTACCTGCTCAACATCGCAAAGGACAAGGCGGAGCTCATCGACGCGACTCCGTGGTCTGGCAGGGGCCTTTATGAGGCCTTCGCGCAGATTGGGGACAAATATGGTAAGGATATCGGCATATGCGGAACAGGTATTGCAGGAGAGCTTGGAGGAGCCGCTGCTGGCATAGCCTTCAACGACATCGAGGGACTATCAAGCAGATATGCGGGAAGAGGTGGACTGGGTGCGGTCATGGCTACCCGGGGCCTGAAGTTCATCGTGGTAAACGATGAAGGCGGCCCTGGCGTAGAGATTCACGACAAGGAACTATTCAAGCACGGCACGAAGAAGCTCACCTCGGCGCTGACGACTCATGGCGTCACCAAGCCGGGCGGGACTCTGAACACTTACGGTACTGACGCATTGATCAATGTGATAAACGAGGCGGGCGCGCTTCCCCACAGGAACTTCTCCTTGGGCTACGACGAACTGGCTCCTCTAGTGTCAGGAGAGAAGAAAGCGGAGACGATCAAGAAGAGGGGCGGCGAGAGGCCGCACATGTGCAGCCCCGGTTGCATCATTCAGTGCTCTGAGGTCTGGGTCAAGGAAGGAGGAAAGGACCCGGTCGGCGTGCTTGAGTACGAGTCAGTCTGGGCTCTCGGACCTAATTGCGGCATATACAACCTAGACGACGTCGGGGAGCTGAACCGTGCCTGCAACGATCTCGGACTCGATACTATCGAAGCCGGGGACACATTGGCTGTCGCGATGGAGGGAGGATTGGCGAACTTCGGAGATGGCAAAAAGGCGCTGGAGATGCTCGAAGAGGTCAGGAAGAAGACCCCGCTCGGTAGGATCCTTGCGAACGGAACCGAATTCACCGGCAAGGCTTTTGGCGTGACGAGGATTCCGACCTCCAAGGGCCAGGGAATGCCAGCCTACGATCCGAGGCCGATCAAGGGCATCGGGGTGACTTACATGACGACTCCGATGGGCGCCGACCATACGGCGGGCTACGCTATCGCGCCGGAGATATTGGGCGTCGGAGGCAAGGCCGATCCGCTGGACCCGAAGAAGGCCGATCTGTCGAGGGGATTGCAGCAGGCCACCGCTCTCATCGATTCGAGCGGGTACTGTCTGTTCATCGCCTTCGCCATTCTGGACATTCCGGAAGGTCTGGAGGGAATGGTCGAATCCTGCAATGCCGTCCTAGGGACTAAGTGGACGGTGAGCGATGCCGTAAACTATGGCGCCAAGGTGCTCGATATCGAGAGGAAGTTCAACAAGGCCGCAGGGCTGACTAAGGCCCACGACAGGCCGCCTGAGTTCATGCGGACCGAGGCGCTTCCGCCGAAGAACGTCGTCTTTGACGTGTCGGACGCGGAGTTAGACAGGGTCTTCCCGGATTAGTAGAAGGGCGACGTCCGAAACCCTTTTCCTTTCTATTTCTATGATACTCTTCAAAGGATGAGGCTTGATGGTCAGAGTCAAAATGTTCGCGACGCTGCAGGATATCTCCGGCACCGGAGAAGTCGACCTTAAGGTAGATACGGTATTGTCCGCCTTGGAAAAGCTCGTGACCACGTTCGAGAAATTGAAGCCGGAGATATTCGAGGACTATCGTCAAAGGCAGCTCAAGGACAAGATCAAAGTCATGGTCAACGGCACCAACATAGACTACCTCGCCGGCCTGGATACGAAGCTCATCGAGGGAGACAGGATGGCGGTGTTTCCTGTCCTCGCTGGTGGATAAGGAGAGTGGAGAAATGACGGTGAAAATAAAGCTGTTTGGAACATTGATGAATAGAGCGCCGGCCACGGACGGGACCGGTATCGTAGGCATCTTGGAGGTTGACGGTGGGAGAGTCCAAAGCATTTCCGACATTCTCGAGCTTCTGAATCTTCGAGAAGATGAGGTGAGTCATCTGTTCGTGAACAACGACTACTCGGGGCCAAAAAGGACGATATCGGACGGGGACACGGTAGCTATCTTCCCGAGGGATATGGCTCTGCTGTACAAGTGGTATTTCAGCAAGAAGCAGTAGCGGAACCCTGCCGAGAGGTTCGTTTCGAAGAACACCAAAGAAGCTTTCCTCGATACCGCAGCGACCTTCGTAGGCTCAACGTTCGTTCTTCTCTGGAAACCTTTTTTGCTATCTTCTTGCATTCGATAACAACAAGTGCGATCGGGGCTATCGCGGGGGCGATCGAATTGAAGACAGCCGGGTTGTCGTCTCGAGAATTGGAGAGGTACTCCAGGCAGATACTGATCGAGGGAATCGGAGAGGATGGACAGAGGAAGCTCCGAGACGCCACCGTCGGGATCATGGGCATCGGCGGGCTCGGCTCGCCTGCGACTATCTATCTGACCGCGGCCGGTGTCGGAAGGATCATTCTCGCCGACTTTCAGGCCCCGGACATATCGAATCTCAACAGACAGGTCCTGCACTGGGAAAAGGATGTCAAGGAAGGTAGATCGAAGGTCGAATCTGCCGCTTGGAAAGCAAGAGAGTTCAATTCGGACGTGGAGATCGTTCCAAAGAAGATCAAGGTCACGGAGGACAACATCGAAGATGTCTTCGCCGAGACGAACGTCATATTAGACTGCCTGGATGACTTCTCTCCCCGCTACCTTCTGAACGATTTCTGCGTGCGGAGCGGAGTGCCATTTGTCCATGCCGCGGTGGAAGGATTCAATGGCCAGATTACCACGATCGTCCCCGGAAAGACGCCATGCCTCAAGTGTCTCTTCCCCATACAACCTCCGAAGAAACCCATTTTTCCAATAATCGGAGTGACGGCTGGTCTGTTCGGAATACTGGAGGCGACAGAGGCGATCAAACTGATTACGGGACTGGCCGAGCCGCTTCTCTCAAAACTGATGGTCGGAGACCTTCTTTATGGTCATTGGGATACAATAGAAATATGTAGGGTGGAGACTTGTATGGTCTGTGGTCATCTGCTTCCTGGCAAATGATCGTCTCACACGAAGTAGAACCTTGTGCCGAACTTAATGCAGGTGTTGGCAACCGCTTCCAGTCTATCGAGGACGCCACCGTATCTTCGGACCATTGCTTTGCCCTCAAACGGGAGCTTTTCTCTGAGTATTCTGATCTCATCCAAGAGGCGCTTCGCGTCATCGGGGCTAAGCCTCGTCCCATCCTTGGCGTATCTTGGGACATTGGCTATCGTCTTGCACCCATTCTTCTCAGCTATCGACGGCAACAGACTATTCTCCGGTCCGAAAGTGCCTATGCATCCTCTCTTGTTGTCCCACGAGAGCGGGCAGCGTCCGCATGTCTCATTCAACTCTTCGAAGCTCAGCATGTCCCAATCCGTCAAACGATTGTCCTTGTCAGCCTTGGCCATTATGTCTTGCTTCACTCCGTTCGGGGGATTGGTCAATGATATCCACCCATTGTAGAGCTTCTTCGCCGAAGGCAGCAGCTTCTGTCTGTCCTGTTCGTTCTTGACCTTCTCCAGGTAGATCCTCTCCATTCCGTCCTCGAATCGGTTTCTCTTCAGGAACGATTCCCAGTCAGCGCCCATGACCTTCCTTGCGTCCTCCGGGGCTATGACCATGTCGAATTCGGCATATTGCTCAAATCCGGTCACAGAATCCAGATGAACTTTCAGAATTGAAGTCTTCTTGGCCTTGCAGAGCGAATCAACACTGTCCAGTTCGCTTATTGCTATGCTTATGCCCAAAATAGCACTCTCCTTGCTTTCCTCGGCTACATTCGCTTCAGTATTTATCTGTTCCCCCTACTTTCATTCGAATTCGTGATGGTGATCGACCCTAACATTCGAAATAGTGCGGACGGGGGACGCGCCAAAACCGACCTATCCGTCACCTCCCACGACAGAGTGGTGGCATCACATGGCACCTAGGAGGCTTGTCGTCTCTCTCTGTACCTTCAGAGTTTACGAACGACCAGAGAGATCCCATACTCTCCGTATCACTCAATCTTTGGGGGGATCCTGTGAAGAAATCTGCTCCGCCTGAGGTTCATCCGTCTTCGGCGTTCCGATCACCGACTGCCCAGGAAGGGATCCGACTGGCGTGACTTTCCTGGCGAGGTATTCCTTTCTGTAGGAGAACAACTCTGCGACAAAGTACAATCCACCGATAGCGGCAACGACGACGAGTAATAGAACGAGACCCAAGAGGTCCATGTTTAGGTCAGCGCGTGTCGCTGAAAGCTGGAACTTCCCACCCTGCATCACAAACCAGATCCATACGCAGATCATTATCGTCGTGGCGATGGCAAACGTCAGCCTGGAATACGATCCCTTTGGATAGTAGCCCCGGAAGAAGCTGAGAAACACGATTGGCAGGCCGAGGATCAACGCCATGTTCCTCATGTCATCGACCATCTTCAGACCGAGGTTCTCATTGAACTGGCTCACCGCGCTCAAGACACTTGCGATCACGGTGAAGATTATGACAGGTATTATGACGTATTTCAGGATGGATCCGATCGCGGAGAACAGGCCTCCCCTGATCTTTCCATCCTTCAGAGAGAATTCGTTCATTTCATCCCCTCAAGGTATCGGAGCGTTCCAGTAATACTGGATGCTCTCCTCTGCATTGGCTCCCATGAAGTCGAGTCTCAGGTCCATTGTCAGTGCCTCGGAGTGAGTCGCAAGCCAAATAGAGGCTTCCTGGCTCAACACGACAGGCAATTCGCGCAACTTGCCATTGAGGCTCGAGTTCAATGTCACTTGATTGGATCCTTCACCAAGCATGGAAGTTGAGTTCCTGAGTTCCGAGGTAACGTTGATCTCATAACCGTACACCATTTGGGACGTAGAAATGTAGTAGGGGACAATCATCACTATCTGAGATCCGTTATACTCGTAGCGTATCTGGCTCTGGTCAATCCTGTACTCATTTATCAGGGGGTCCCAACGCATTTCATCTTCAACTGCTATTCCCAACTTCATCAATTTCATGATGTAATGGGCCTCAATGCTGAGAGAGATGTTATACGAGGCGCCCTCGAAGACTATCTTCCTTTTCGCTTCTTGACTCACGTTTCTGATATCAAGGCTGAGTTGAAGGGGGACATCAGTCGTCCTCCCTGCCCTCAGGTTCGCGGGGATTGACCGATCGTCCATTATCTCGTTTCCGCTTTCGTCCACGACTTGCATTCTCAACGAGAAGTCCTCTATGTCGTAGAATCCCCCATTATGAACGCTCACTGGAGCTGAAAGATGCAGAACCTGACCATCGAGTGTCCAACTCGACTCGTTCGAACTTGGAACATCCACATCGAGACCGCCAGTCGCCAACGGAATCACGGCCAATATTATAATCAGAGCGATCACAATGTTTACCGCGATGATACCAAGTCTTACTGCCAGCAATCCCCAGCGCATTGGCTTCACTCAATGAAGTTCGGTATTAAAACCCTTTCTGCCTCGGTCCGCGATTTGATAAGAGAGAACATGTCGGGGGCGGGGTCATCTAGCATCTTGATTGGATTGTCCAGAGATATCATTGACTGGTTTACTGAAACTAGAATTCGTACCGCAACGATTAAATCTAGTAAGCTTTATGCTTCTTCCAGGAGTCACCCGATGGATTCGGAGTCATTGGAGATTGAGTGCCCAATGTGCGATCGGAGGATCGCTTCGAATGCAAAAGAATGTCCTTTCTGCGGGGCCGACTTCTCTACCGCTGGTATGGATGAACTTGAGGATGTTGCCAGGGACATATCCGAAGGGCGTCAATCGAGCGTTCCTGCAACGATGAAGGCTACGCCCGAGCCTCAGTCAATCGCGGCGATCGTTGCGGTCCCAGAGAAGTCTCCAGAACCGGTCCACGATGAGAAAGCCGAGATCACAGCTCAGGAATTGGACAGAGAATCGAAGGACAAGGGCGGACTGAGACGCCTGTTCGGAAGAAAGAAGCACTGAGCTCCTGTAAAGCTTTTTAGGTCCTCCATCAATCGCCTCTGCATGGCGGAGATCAGAATCAGAAAACGCCACAGACTGAGGGAGAAGGAGATTAGGGCTCTTGCGGATGAGATATCGCGCAGGGTCGGAATCGATGTCTTCGGCCCGACGGACACAATCGATCGGGCGGAGAGCAACGAGTTCGACGTCATCTTCGTCAACGGCGAGGCGCTTGCTATCGTCATAGACGACGAAGCCTTCCTGACAGTACGAGGTCTCCTTAAATTCAAGCCGTCGAAAGCGTACGTCACTGTCGACATGGGCGCGGTCCCGTATGTCTCGAAAGGTGCGGACGTGATGGCCCCTGGCATAGTGGAGTCGGATCCGGAAATCAAAGAGAACGATTTCGTATGGATAAGGGATGTCAAGAACAAGGTTCCGCTGGCCATCGGCAAGGCGCTCGTTTCAGCCCAAGATATGGCCAAGAAACTGCCAGGCAAGGCGGTTAAGAGCATACATTTCGTCGGGGACAAGCTTTGGAAATATGGAGAGGAGTGACTTGGATATCGTCTCCGAAGGTAATATGTACGCCCGGATTTGTCAATATCATAAGGACGATTGAGATGACGGTCAAGAAAAGAAGGCCGAGATCGAAGGTGTACGGTCCTGATGAGGAGGCGGCGATGCGATCGCCCACGAAGTTCCGATGTCACAGATGCAGAAAGGTCTTCAGTCAGGGCGAAGGCGATCTCTTCAGGGAGGATTCCATAGGATATTTCTATTGCAACAATTGCCAAAAGCAGTTGGAGGAGGAGGGACACGGGAAGGACCGCTCAAAGGTTTTCAAGATGTAATAGCCTTTGCTGGCTCGGACAGATCATCTAGGACTTCTTCCATGCGGTGAGGACCAACTTCTTCCGACTTGACTGCGAATAGAACTCAGTATCGCGTCTGAGCAATCGCCGCTGAGAAAGATTAATAACCAGTCAGACCATTATCTCGGACGGGGATGCGATGCCATTATTGAAAAAGCCATTTGGAAGGGCGAAAGAAGAAACCCAGACTGTTGAGACTGATCAGTACATTGACCTTGGGCAGCTGAGCTTCGATGAGACCAATCCGCTCCAAGGCAAAGGGATGGTGAAGTACGCCGAGATATATCGATACGAGGATCTTTCAGCTATTACCCAGCCTGTGTATAACGGCAATATTCTACTGATAGATTACTCCGCGCTTTCGAACGACTCCCTCACCCTCAAGAGGATCACGAACGAGCTGAAGGCGGTGTCGAGGGATACGAACGGTGACGTTGCTGCCATCGGCAAGAACATCATCGTCGTCACTCCGAATGGTATAAAAGTGGATAGACAGAAGATCAAGGGCGGCTTTACATAGATCGCTCTACTGCAGGTTCTCCGTCGACTAGATGTACTGTTCCAGCTTGATTGCGGAATGCTCGGGGACAATAATTATAAATAGGTCAGCAATAATTTTCACTCGGTGTCTGGCTTCAAGGTCATACATGATGGCGTTCACGGCAGCGTGAGGCTCGAAGGCGTTTTTCTCAGCATCTTGGAGCGACCGGAAATGCAGCGATTGCATGGGGTAAACCAACTTGGACTTGCCAATCTTGTTTTTCCCGGCGCCAACCACACACGGCTAGAACATTCGCTGGGAACATATCACATCGCGGGCAAGATGGCGAATTCTCTTGGGCTCCCAATCGATGAGAAGACACAGGTTCTGGCTGCTGCGTTGCTGCACGATCTGGGACATCTCCCATTCTCTCACACGCTCGAAGCAGTCATAGAGAACCGCCTCAATATCACGCACATGGACGTGACTCGGGCCGCAGTTCTTGGTGACGCCGATCTGGTTTCGAACTCCGTAATTGATGTCCTGGGCGAGTTGGAACCCATTCCAGAGCTCTTGAGCTCAGCTGGCATCTCTCCGGAGATTGTTGCGGACTTGATTGTTCCCTCAAATGGTCCCGGGGGGGTTGGGCAGAGCCAGTTGGAGATAGAGGATTCTCAGGCGCACTTCGGGCAGAAGAACTATCTAAGGCAGATAATCCACGGCCCAGTCGATGCAGACCAGATGGATTACCTGCTCAGGGATGCGTACTACACCGGCGTCGCCCACGGAACGATAGATCTCGATAGGCTTCTCCAGACAATTGGCGTTTTCCATGGGGATCTGGTAGTGGACAAGAGCGGGATGGTGGCCGTCGAGGGCCTTCTTGTCGCCAGAGCGCTCATGTATACTTCAGTCTACTTCCACAAGACCGTGCGGATTGCTGAAATGATGCTCTGCAAAGCAGTGGAGATGGCGGACAAGAGCATCCTGAGCAATCTACAGGTGGACACGGACTGCAGCCTATCTGCGAAGCTCATCTCCTTGGGGGGAGACTCAGGCAGAATCATGACGATGCTCCAGTACAGGAAGCTCTACAAGAGAGCGTTCTCGATAACGACCAGCGAGATTCTGGGCAAGCACCTTGACTCACTCTTTGAATTGACCGACTACAACAAGAGGAAGGTGGTGGAGGCTGAGATCGCCGAGAGGGCTGGGGTGGGGGAAGCAGAGGTCATACTGGACATGCCTCAGAAGGAAGTATTGATTTCGGAGCCGAGAATCGGGAAGACGGACGTGCCGGTCTTGGATGGGGATAGAATCAGGTCGTTGACGAAGCACAGCCCGATTGCCAAGGCTCTGCAGTCCAGAAGCGTCCACGATTGGGCGATCATGGTATCCTCTCCCGCAAGACACAAAGACATCGTCGGGGTGGCAGCCGAGAAAGTGCTTCTCTATTGACAGTGCTCAGGGGCCGGTTTCCCCCCGTCTCAGCCCTTCATCACTCCAATAGGCCGGAGGCGCGCCACTCTTCTCGAAAGTCCCGCACCATCCACGATCGAGACCACGTGGTCTATGTCTTTATACGCTCCAGGCGCCTCTTCCAGTATCCCGTCCTTGGTGCTCGAACGGAGGTAGATGCCCCTGCTTTCCAGATCCTGGCGGACTTGATCGACCCGGTACTTTCTTATCGCGGCCTCCCTCGACATCACTCTTCCGGCCCCGTGGCACGTCGAACCAAAAGCTTCTTTCATTACCCTCTCGCCCCCGACGAGGACGTAGCTTCCCGACCCCATATCGCCCGGTATGATCACTGGCTGACCAACGGCTTGGTACTTCGACGGGACATCAGGATGATCCCTTGGAAACGCTCTCGTCGCTCCCTTCCGGTGGACGTACACCTTCATCTTCTTTCCGTCGACCTCATGCTCCTCCACCTTCGCGATATTGTGAGCGACATCGTAGACCTGATGCATTCCTATGTCCTCAGCGGAGCGCTTGAAGGTCTCTTCAAAGGATTGTCTCACCCAGTGTAGGATCATCTGCCTATTTGCCCAAGCGTAGTTTGCACCGCATGCCATCGCATTGAAGTAGTTCTTTCCTTCCCTGGAGTTCACAGGGGCGCACGCGAGCTGCCTGTCAGGAAGTTCGATTCTTCTCTCCCTGACAGAGTGCTCCATGACCTTCAGATAGTCCGTGGCTATCTGATGTCCACATCCTCTGGATCCGCAGTGGATCGTGACAGTTACCTGTCCCTCCCGCTCCAACCCGAATGCCCTCGCCGCCTTGTCATCGAAGATCTTCTCCACTCTGTCGATTTCGAGGAAATGATTGCCGGATCCCAGGGATCCAACCTGGGGGATACCTCTTTCCTTCGCCTTGTGGCTGACCGTTCCTGAGTCGGCCGTCTTCATTCTGCCGCCCTCCTCGGTGGCCGCAAGGTCCTCGTCCCATCCGTAGCCGCTGTTGACCGCCCATTCCGCCCCAAGCTCCAAGATATCGTTGATCTCATTGGATGCGACGTCGGTGACGCCCTCGGACCCGACGCCTGCAGGAACGTTCTTGAAGAGGACCCCTATGAGGTCTCTGATCCTTGGTTTCACATCGTCCGCGTTGAGGTCGGTCTTGACGAGTCTCACACCGCAGTTGATGTCGAAGCCGATACCACCTGGCGAGATTATTCCTTGCTCTGCATCAAAAGCAGCGACACCACCGATCGGAAATCCATAGCCCCAGTGGATGTCCGGCATCGCCAGTGCCTTTCCGACTATTCCAGGGAGGCAGGCGACATTCGCTGCTTGCTCAAGGGCGTTGTCGGTTCTCAGACTCGATAGCATTCTTTCGTCTGCATAGATGACACTGCTAGTTCTCATGCACTTCTTGTAGCTCTGAGGGATTTCGAAACGAAAGTCATCGATTCGATTGATTGGACCTTCCCAACTCATAGAACATTATTCCCCTATTGGCGTTCCGGGTTATGCATCCAGCAGTTTATTAAACCTTCCGAGACTCTGTGATAGGAAGCTTCTGGCCTGCTGTGCCTAGCATGTTCGAGAGGATGTCAGCCATGAGCATGCTTTCGGCAATCACTACATGCAACAAGAGATGAGTTCGTATTGTCGAATTCGAGGTTTCTGATTGCGGTCGGTCCTGAGGCGCTTGATCCAGTCCAATTGGCCCTTTTCGAAAGGAATTCGAGTTCATCAAGACTGGTGAGGGGGGCCGGGACCGAGATTTGAACTCGGGTCTAGGGATCCACAGTCCCACAGGATACCAGGCTACCCCATCCCGGCCATGCTGGGAAAATGTGAACGCTTGAAGATAGATAAAGTTTTTCTCCCAGGATGTGTGACGGGATTTGGATTCCGGGGTTCGAGTGCCATCAAGCCATCAAAGCAGCATCGCATTCGTTATCCCAATCTCTCGTTCTGGACCTGTTCAGTTACTGATAGGGGAAGACAGCATAGAGCAAAGCAAACTTCTCCTTCTTGTCCTGAGGATGTCTCCCTACTAGCTCCTTCAGCTTCTTGTCCATTTCTAGAATGAACGCCTCAGCGTCGGCGTTCGATTTCTCTGTATCTGGCAAGATGACATAGTTCGCTCCAAATGGGTAGCGCGGTCGTTCCTTGACCTTGGCGAAGTACGTGTCCCTCTTCTCGTCCAGAAGCTTGATGCCGCGATTGAGGATTCCTTTGATTGCTCCCATCGCCGCGAAGACCAGGTTTATCCTCTCCGATATCTCAACTGATTCTTCATCAGTGACCTGACTGATCATCCCAGGTTCGAACACCGATTTGTAGTATTTCTCCACCAGATTTCCGACAAGGTCCGTCCTCGTCTGGACAATCAGCTCTGCCTCGAGGAGTCTCTTGGCATGGTACTGGGTGTTCTGGATGCTCATTCCTAGAAGATGTGAAATCTGGGTTGTCGTCATTTCCTTTGCCGAGAGAAGAGACAGTATCGCCAGCCGATTTGGGTCTGATAACACTTTGATCTGTTCTAAGCCTATTGTTTTCATGGTAATCACTCAAATTCGATTTTATCGGTATAATGTGATAGCAACGCTTAAATATACGCATGTCATCACTCAAATAAGATAGGAACGATAACATAGAATTTGAAGGTGACAAAAATGACAAGGAAGAGTATCAGAGCACCCAGGCCGACGGTATCTAACAGCAGTGTCTATATGCTCCCCAGGTGAAGGCTACCAAATCACCTCACAATTCTTCTCACTTTCGATGAGATGGCTGAGTGAATGTCACAAATTACGCGAATATAATGAACACCTAGGAACAGGCTTCGTGGAAATATCGTCCGACTCAGTTCTTTCAATCTGTATATGAACTAGGCTGTTCTTCGAAGAATTGTTCGACCCGTTGCATAAGGGTTAAGAGGGCAACGATTCTTGATGTCTTGAAGGATCATGAAACGCGATTTGATTTCTGTATTGGACATCGAGGATATGATGGACGAGACGCTCGCGCTCGCTGAACAGCTCAAGGCAGACAGGACAAGCCACAGCGATGACCTGAAGGGAAAGACCTTGGCGATGATATTCGAGAAATCGAGCACGAGGACCAGGGTATCTTTCGAGGTCGGTATGACCCAGCTTGGTGGACACGCTCTGTACCTTAGCCCAAAGGACCTTCAAATGGGGAGAGGAGAGACAATCTCGGATACGGCGAAGGTGCTGAGTCGTTACGTCGACGGTATATTGTATCGGGCGTTCAAGCACGAGACAATGATGGAGCTGGCGGGGAACTCAACGGTCTCGGTGATAAACGGGTTGGACGACCTCGAACATCCTTGCCAGATAGTGGCCGACCTCTTGACGATCAAAGAACACAAGGGCAAGTTGAAGGGCGTAAGGATGGCGTATGTGGGGGATGGCAACAACGTCTGCAACTCACTGTTGCTCGGAGCTGCTGTTGTCGGAATGGATTTCATCGCCGGTTGTCCCGAAGGTTACTGGCCGAACAGCGATATCGTAGGAAAAGCGGCCAGAATTGCCAAGACGAAAGGATGCATTTCAAGGGTCGTCAATGATCCAAAAGAAGCGGTGAAGGGTGCCGACGTCGTCTATACTGACGTGTGGATCTCAATGGGCCAGGAAGCCGAGACAGGAACCAAGGAAAAGGAGTTCATAGCCTTCCAGGTCAACAGCTCCTTGATGAAGCTCGCGAAGAAAGACTGTATCGTGATGCACTGTCTTCCTGCCCATAGAGGCTTGGAGATAGTGGAAGAAGTGATCGATGGGGAGAACAGCGTCGTCTTCGATCAAGCGGAGAACCGTTTGCATGCGCAGAAAGCTATCATGCTGAAGCTCATGCAGTGAGTTCGCCAAACATCTGCCGTTCGATCAATCTCTCCATCTCGGCGAGGAACTCCTGTTCCTTGCCTATCGAAATGGTAGCACCAGCAGCGATGTTGTGCCCGCCACCAGTTCCGCCGACCTTCTCAGAAGCGGCTTTCACAGCCACTGCCAGATCAATGCCCCTCTGGACAAGCTCCCTTGTCGCTCTGGCTGAGACCTTCACCTTATCGTCCTCAGAGTATGCGAATGCCACGATAGGAACGTCCGAGGGTACCTCTCCCGACCCTAGGACCATCCCGGCTACGATTCCAACTATGCTGTCGAGGATCTCATCCCTGCCGTGGAAGTGTTGTATGAATCTCCCCCTCTCCACCCCGAGATCCTTTACAAGGCTGACCGCGTCCGCAAGGTTCCCTCTGTGATTACGTTGCAGTCGTAGCCCAATCTCCAGCTTGTCACCCCGGTCACCAGCGCAGATGCTCAGACCCACCATGCCTTCCCCGTACCTTCCGCAGGCGTTCAAGAGCGTCGAGAACTCTTTGGCATCATGGAGCTCCGTGCCGATTCTCTCCGATTTGAGCAGATACACTTCTCCTATCAGCCTCTTGCAGGCCCAATTTCCGCTGCCCGAATCAAGTAGGTGGTTGCAGAGCGCGCTCGCCACTTGAGCCTTCTCCACCTTCGTAAGGTCAATCCAGCATCGCCACTTCTCCCCGTCGGTCAGCGGTATGCCGAGTTCCATCAAGTATCTGCTACACGCGACGGCATCGTTCGTCAGACCAGGAAGTATCGGGTCTGTAGAGAATTGAAGCATCTTGCTTAACGGCCTAGTCTCCCTTCCAAAGATCCTGATATCCTTCGCCACCGTCATCACGTCTCGGTGGATAGCATCGTCCAGAACCTGCCTGTTCAGTCCGCATAGTCTGCATTCGGCCGAGTCCTGCAAGTCGCCGACAGCTCCCACGATCGCGAGGGTTGCGAGGTCTGTGTTCCCATTGTTCATTTCCTTGGCCGAAAGGTACACAACTCCGGCCCCGCTGATCTCCGTCGATCCGTCAATACCATAGAAGTGCGGGTTCGCGTGGCGTTCCTCGAAACTGAAGATGCTACGCTGTCCTCTCCCGGAATCCGCCTTCAAGTCCTTCTCGGGGAGGTGATGATCCGAAATGCATACTGCCTTATTCGTGAACTTCGAGGACGATCCGCTTCCAAGATCTACAAGCCAGAAGGTGTCGGAGACTCTGGAATTGATGATATTGATTTCGTTTTCGTCGAGCTTCTTAACGAATCTCACATCGCACGGGATTCCTGCTCTTCTGAGAGCGATCGAGGCAATCGATGCTCCACTTATTCCGTCTGCGTCCACGTGGCCGATGATCGTCACGTGAGATCGACTGAGGATAGTGTCCGCTAGACCCTTGATTGTCGCATGAAAACCCTGTAGGTCCCGCTCCCTTTCGACACTAGGCATCACGGTCCTCCCGTCAGCCACCGTTTAGCACCATTCTCTCAAGAACGTCGCAGGTGTGCCTTGCTATTGTCTCTAGATTGCGTGTGTCCTCTTCATTATATCTCTTCAAAAGATTCAGAGCGTTCCTTTTCCCTTTGTGCCGCCACAGATTCCAAAGGTAGACAGCCTCCTCGCCGGTGACGTATTCGACCTCCATGGCGCGTCTTATGCCGATTAAACGTTCGATGTGTTTCAATCCCCCGTTCAGACCGATCCGTCTACAAGCGTGTCTCAGATCCATGTGAGGGACACGTGGCACTGCGAATGGGAAGTGATATTGGATTATTGGAAGATCGAAAGACCCACCGTTGAAGGTTACCAGCATCTTTACGTCTCTGAGCTCCGAAGCCAGGCTCTGAGATGTTAGATTCTCACCCTGCACCAATGTCCTCGTTCTGCCATCCCTGTGGATACCGATGACGGTCACCTGAGAGTTCAATCTCAATCCGTCCGTCTCAATGTCGACGTAGGCGACGTCCTTCTCGACATCGTTGAACAGTCTCCAATGTTCACCACCGGGAAGAATCCTCGTGAAGTACTGGGTCTGGCCGTCCTCCATGAATCTCGCTGCCTCTTCTATGAGAACGTCCAGTCTTTCCTTGCGTCTCGCTGAGAAACCATGAATCGATCTCGTCGATAGGAAATCATCCCAATTCGTTACTCCTTTCATCCATAGGAGTCTCTCGGT
>JAJRAG010000143.1 GCA_028682925.1 Methanomassiliicoccales archaeon | reverse complement strand
GACAAGCCTGATACCTCTGAAGACTCATCAATGGTTGTGACGATCGTTCACTCGTCACTTAGGTTATGCGGAAGAGCCACTTCTCCTTGGAAGGACGAAACGCTTTATTGATTCCATTACGACGAATGTGATAGCCGTTCCGCTGATTATCCAGGCGACGTCGATGATTGTTGGGATTGTAAGGTGCAGCGCATCTCTCGCAGGAGAAATCGCGAGCAGAACGACCAATAGGATGATTTCCCAGACGATCGCCAGGAGCAGCCATTTGTGAGGTTTCGCTCTATCTATCGTGAACTGGAGCGAACGGCAATTCAGCGCGACCGCAAGTTCGATGAATACAAGTGTGAGGAACAGTCTCGTCCTGGCTGCATCGACTCCCTCTGGCAACGCAGTGACGAAGGCAGCGAGGAGTATCGGTGTCTGCACCAATATGGCCGTGACGAGAAACAATTTCACGTCTCTTGTGAAGACCGACTCGTTCTTCTTGCGAGGAGGACGCTGCATTATGTCGGGGTCAGGGGGGCTGAAAGAGAGGGCCAGCGCAGGCAACCCATCTGTTGCAAGGTTGATATATAGAATATGAATCGGGAGGAGTGGAAGAGCGTCTTCCCCTTCATACCCAAGTAGGCGCATCACGAATAGCGCTCCAATGCTGATGACGGCGATTTCGATGAGGTTCGCCTGAAGAAGGTACGTAAGATACTTCTTGATGTTGTCGTAGATCCAACGACCGCGCTCCACGGCCTTGACTATGGTTGCGAAGTTGTCATCAGCCAACACCATAGCGGAAGCTTCCTTTGTGACATCAGTTCCAGTTATGCCCATCGCGATTCCTATGTCTGCGCTTTTCAAGGCCGGAGCATCGTTTACTCCGTCTCCAGTCATCGCCACAACGCGACCTTGTCTTTGCCAAGCGTTCACTATCCTGAGTTTGTGAGAGGGTGATACCCGAGCATAGACAGTCACTCTATCGACGATCCCCACAAATTCCTCGTCGCCGAGACGCTCAAGCTCCTCACCAGTTAGAGTGAGGTCGCCCAAACTGAATATTCCGAGTTCCTTGGCAATCGCCATTGCGGTCAGTTTGTGATCGCCCGTGATCATTATCGTTTTCATTCCGACTTCCCTGGCCACTCGGATTGCCTCCATCGCTTCCGGCCTAGGCGGGTCGATCATTCCTATGAGTCCCAGGAACACAAAACCTTTCTCGACGTTTGATTTGTCCGAGAACGATGTGTTCGATGGCAGGTCTCTATCGGCTATCGCAAGAACGCGGAGGCCGTTGTTCGCCATCTCGTCGTTTATCTCTATGATGCGTTTTCTTCTCTCGTCTGACAGTACCACGCTCATTCCATTATCGAAGACGTGAGTGCAGGATTTGATCACCATCTCCATCGCGCCTTTCATGCTCGCGATGAGAGAGTCGTTCGGACCAGAATTGACGACAGTCATCACTTTCCGTTCTGAGCTGAAAGGCAGTTCGGTTTTGCGCGGATAGGCGGCACCCACGTCTATCGGGCTCAGACCTAGCTTCTCTGCAAAAACCAGTAAAGAGCCTTCCGTTGGATCACCGATGATCTTTCTCTTGCCCTCTACGACGTCGATACGAGCATCATTGCACAAGACCGCGGCAAAAGCGACCCTAAGGATTGATTTCTTCTCTGCCTCCTCAATCGGTCTTCCGTTCAAAGAAACTTGACCAATTGCTTCGTACCCAGCTCCGGATACGTCGAAGAATCTCCCGTCGAAATACACCTTCCGAACCGTCATTTCTCCTTTGGTGAGTGTGCCGGTCTTATCGGAACATATGATCTGCGTGCATCCTAGCGTCTCAACTGCATGCATCTCCCTGATGAGCACGTTTTGTCTGGCGAGTATCCGCATGCCGATTGCGAGGTTCGCTGTAACGACGGCAGGCAGAGCTTCCGGCACTGCAGCGACTGCGAGGGCTATGCCAAAAAGAAGAACCTTGACTATAAGGTCAGGTTCGAAGTGACCCGCAATCAGATACTCTTCAACAAGTTCCACTGTAACGACAATGAAAATGATGGCGAGGACTAGAAAGCCGATTTTCCTGCCGATTTCGTTCATCCTACGTTCGAGGGGCGTCTTCTCGCTGACCACGGTTTTCAAAGATTGTGCTATTTTTCCGAACTCGGTTTTCATCCCTGTGGTGACTACAATCGCCCTCCCTCTCCCGTATACTATTGTCGTCCCGGCGAAGACCATATTCGAACGGTCCGCCGTCTGGGTGTTTTCCGGTAGGGTTTCCAGGGTCTTCGTAACTGGAACGGACTCGCCAGTGAGAGGGGCCTCATCGATCCGGAGATCGATTGAATCGACCAATCGCATGTCGGCCGGGACTCGATTTCCAGCGCTCAGAATCACCAAGTCGCCAGGAACAAGATCGCTGACGGCAATCTCTGATTCGGACCCTTCTCTCCTGACGACGCATGTCAGGCTGAGCATCTTCTTGAGCGCGTCCAGCGTCCTCTCCGCGCGATACTCCTGGAAAAAGCCTAGGATGACCACAAAGATGATGATGACGATGATGACGATTGCATCTACTACCTCCCCCATGCTGGCAGACAACGCTGTCGCTATCAACAGAATCATGATGAGAACATTCATAAACTGCTTGATCAAGACCCTTAGGGCAGAGGCCCTCTCCTTTGCAGCCAGGACATTGCGACCGTATTTCTCGAGTCTCGCGCGTGCCTCAGAAGCTGTGAGGCCCGCGTCTATGTCGGTCTCCAGCGCCTTACCGATGTCTTTGGCATCGATTGAATGCCACGGTCTGTCATCATCCATCTTCCTGTCCTCAGAAGCGTTTTGCGCGATATTCATTATGTGTTAAATAGTTAACTGACCCCAGGAGAATTCAATTCATTTTGCCCTTCAGTTCTGCGAACTTGCCTCCATGGACGTTCGGCGACCCTATTCTGGAACGCGGGGAAAAACCAGAAAGCTTTTGTATCGTCTGTTGATTACTGTCAGCAAGGGATGCACTGGGCCTGTTCCTGCTTCGGATGGGATGGTATGGGAGCGTCAGTCAAATGCGATAGGCCTTCGATTGGAGTGATCTTACCTAGAGGGCACGTCGAGCCGGATCGGATTGCTGGTAGCACCTGAATATGGCAGCAAGCGTTTCGATATCGATCAAAGGCGCAAACTTGACCCGTCCTGTAATGATGGTCGGAAGCAGACCTACCTCAGGAGACTGAGATCAGAGAATGGTAACGACGGAGGGCGTCATGTTCGAGGTAGGAGCTGTAATGCTCATCGCCTTCATAGGCGCGGCGCTGGCCTCGAAGGCGAAGCAGAGCGTCATCCTCGGTTACATTTTGGCTGGAATTCTGATCGGTCCGAATATCCATCTAGTCGTCGAGGGGATTTCATATGACGGCATCATTCTGGACACTAGCTTCATCGAATATCTATCTCATCTCGGTCTCATTCTCCTGATGTTCTTCGTCGGTCTCGAGTTCTCAGTGAGCAAGCTCAAGAGGACGAAGGCACCCGCCGCATTGCTTGCGACGATCAATCTTGGTATTGGCATGTTTTCGGGAGTGTTGTTGGGGACCGCATTAGGCTGGCCTATGATCGACACGATCTTCCTAGCTGGTGTGATTGCGATGAGCAGCACCGCCATCACCGCCAAATCTCTGATCGAGCTCAAGCGGTTGGGCAACCCAGAGACCGAATTCCTGCTTGGAATGGCGATAGTCGAGAGCTTCCTTTCAATGGTGCTGCTCACGATCATTGGCGGACTGATGATAAAGGGACCTGGAACATCAATGAGCCTGACAAAGTTGACCATTGGGATCGTCGCCTTCTACCTCTTCTTCGTCTTCCTTGCCATTTGGGTGATTCCCAAGACGGTCTCGCACCTCCGAAAGATAAAGAGCGATGAGATGTTCGTTCTGTTCGCCCTCGGTCTAGTGTTCCTGTCGGCAGCACTTGCGGAGGCATGTGGCGTCCCGGCGATAATAGGTGCGTTCTTCATCGGTATGGTGTTCGCTGAGACGAAGATCTCTGACAGGTTCGAGGAGAAGATCGTCCCGTTCAGGGATGCGTTCGTCGCAATATTCTTTGTTTCGTTTGGTATGCTGATAGATCCTTCGATGTTCGCTCAGGTGTGGTGGATAGTGGCGATTGCCATCCCGATCGTCCTGCTAGATGATCTCATCATCACTGCCATCCTGGCCTATTTCCTTGGTTTCTCATCGAGGGCCTCAACCTCCATGAG
>JAJRAG010000142.1 GCA_028682925.1 Methanomassiliicoccales archaeon | reverse complement strand
TCCTCCTAGGTATACTCTGACCCCTTGGCCTTCCGCCATTCTTCTATCGGGATCGAGAACTTCCTCTCGATTTCCTCTCGATAAGTGGGGCCACCATTGTAGGCGCAAAACGGTATTATCCTTCCATCCGGAACGGCATAATGAATGACGCATCTCTTGACTCTCTCGATGTCGTAATTGTATGCGTCCTGGAAATGCATGCCTCCAATGAACAGCATCCTCCATGAAAACTCCGCAAGACCTTCCTTCGTAGTATCACCGAACATGGTTTCCATCATTCTCAGGAACTTGATCAAGTCAAGTCCTTCCGGTGCTTTCTCTTTGTGAATGTACTTCTTGAGGATATTCAATGCCTTCACCTTTGAGGGGAATTTCACTCTAGACATCTCTGCCTTCTTTGACAGCTCGTAAAGCTCCGCGAACAGTGGTTCGACATCTACGAACCGAGTCAGAGGAATCACATGGTCCACATCTTGCACGAACATGTATGTCGCGAGACCGCAATGAGGATGTGACGTGAACGTGACCTTTGGTTGGCTTACGAGCGCCGACACGAGCGTGGATATCGGGACGACCGTCGGAACGGGGTACCAGTCATCTTTCGTGGCAAAGCCGGTTTGCTTCTCAACATCATGAACTAAATCTGTCAGTGTGTACCTCTGTTTCACGATCTCCTCCTTGCTGATTCTGCCAGTGAATGCCACAGGTTGGAAATTCACTCCCCTGATCACATCGGAGTTCTCTACTGCATACCGGACGATCGGGCCTACTTGATCGTCGTTCACTCCCTTGACTATCGTCGGGACGAGAACGATCGATGGATGTCTCTTCTGTTTCCTGACATTCTCTATCGCTTTCTTCTTCATCTCAAGTAGAGATTTCCCCCGGGTGGTGAGGTATATCTCCTCTCTCAGACCATCGAACTGGAGATATATGGTGTTCAATCCCGCTTCTGAGGCTTTTATGATGAAGTCCTCGTCCTGAGCTATCTTAATGCCGTTGGTCGCGATCTGGATCTGTGCGAACCCGAGCTCCTTGGCCTTCTTTATGACGTCGAAGAATCTTGGGTATATGGTGGGCTCCCCGCCGGAGAACTGTACTGCTGGACACGGTACTGGCCTTTCGTTCCTCAGATTCTCCAGCATTTTCACGATCTCATCGTACGAGGGTTCATAAACATAGCCAGCAGCATTCGCGTTCGCGAAACAGATAGGGCATTTGAGATTGCATCTATTGGTCAGATCGACATTGGCCAATGAGGTATGGCTCAGGTGAAGGTCGCACAACCCGCATTCGTTCGGGCAAACCTTGGCACCTGTGATCAATGGATTGGTGACACCAACGCCATCGTAAGCAAATCTCTCCGCCTTGAGGAAAAGATCGACATCAGACCAGTAGATGTCAGAGAACTTGCCGTGGTCGGGGCAAGTCTTCTCCATCAGGACCTTGCCATTCGATTCGAACAATGTCGCCGATATGATCTTTCTGCATTCAGGGCAGATCGATTCGGTCCTTTTCGGAAGCCCTTTTGGGAGGGCACTATCCCTAGTGATCAATTCCGTTCACCAGATTTCGAATTGCTCAAGTAATGATTTAATACTTATGTAGCTATCATAGCTACAATGAATTCAATGGACCTTACCGATATTCTCAAGCTGGATACGAAGGGGGTCGAAGAAGAATATCGGAGAATCTCGTCTGTATTGAGAAAAATAGGACTCTCCGACTACGAGTCTCGAGCTTATGTCGCCTTGATAGTCCATCAACATGGCACTGCAGATGAAGTCGCCAGCTTTGCAAGCATCCCAAGGACGTCCGCGTACAAAGCACTGAGGTCATTGAGGGAAAAGGATCTCATCGACATGACTGAAGGTCGTCCAACGATATTTCACTCCCTACCGATCCAGGAGATCAAGAAGAAATTCACCGAAGAGATCGGTGAAGCCTTCAATGATCTCGAATCGGTTCAGGGAATGCTGAGCGACAGAGGCACTCCCCAGCTAGTATTCACAATATCTGGAAAGGACCGCGTGCTCTCTAAAATCGGGGACATCCTGGAATCGTCCCGAAGACGTTTCATAATTTCGACATCACAGATGCAGAGAATTAGGGTCGCACATTCTCAGAAGTTCAAGGATTCTCTGCGCAGGGGCGTCGAGATACTCGTCGTGGCAGAACCATTCGTCAAAGTGCCAGAGTGCACCAAGGTCTATAGGAAACGAGACTTGATCGCGACGGATGTGATTGGAGATGGAGTATTGGCACTGATCGCTTCCCCTGACCTGTCGATATGCGGTTTCAGTGACAATCCGTTCCTAGCTGGACACCTTGAGAATTTCATGATGATGGTTCTTGGGAAGACCAGCAAGTGATCTCTGCATTCTGATCAGCTCACGTGCTTTAGTCTGGTGCTAACTACGAATTCAATGTAGACTGCAATTAGTTCGAACGATTTTACATGCGATTGGCTGAGAGGGGTTTCATGATGGGAAAGAGTACTCCTCTTTGGACGACCTCCATCGACAGATTCGATCGCCTCTGTCGCTCGAAAAAGGCGCAGATGCCGTTCTCCATAGTCGCCGTGCTGATCCTGGTTCTTTCAAGTGCAAGCATCGTTTTGATATGCGGGATGAATCTAAGGAATGAGACAGGGTCCTATTCGAACGAATCAATTGGTGTATTGAAGAGTACATCGTCAAAATGTTCACTCGAATTCGAACAGGCAGCGTACGTTCTGGCGATTGACGCGATTCGAGATGCTAGTCCTGTCAACGAGTCTGCTTTGTGCGGTCAGTTCAGGATGCTTCTGAATTCCTACATAGCACAGGACTATCCAAGATACGTCAGTGGTTCCAAGATTGACTTGAATAATACGAACATCACACTCATATTTCTCAGAATGACCATGAACGAGTTGTACCCTGAGCTGGCCTCTCCAGACACTAGTGACTCCCTCAGATGGAACGGTGAGACAATCCCTGCGTATTTCGCGCTATCTGGAAGCTATGAGATTGTGGTCAAAGGGAGCAGAGGTTCTCTTATCAAGAGATACGATCTGAACAAGGAGCTGTACATTCCCGTTCCCCTTTTGTCAAACAGGCTTCAAGCTTTCTCAAGCGCATTGTCGGGAGGAAGGAGCGAGTTCGAGAACATCGTGAGATATGAGCTCTCAGCTCTTGCTCAGGATAGGGT
>JAJRAG010000021.1 GCA_028682925.1 Methanomassiliicoccales archaeon | reverse complement strand
TTAGGCGCGTGTCAGCACATCATCCCGATCATGCACGAGCTGCTGAAGGAAAAGGGCCTGGTCAAGGTTGCCGAGGCAAAGGTCTTTGTCACCGGCATGAAGGGACCTCTGGAAGTAGGCTGGCAGGAGAAAGTGGAAACCTTCGCGACCCATATTATGGAACTATCCTGAGAACATATTCCTTTCCATCTATCCCTTTGCTGACCCAGTGAGCTTCCGACGGACCGCTAGGTATAGCAACGTTGTGTAGGCTATCATGAATATGCTGGCGATGATGGCGATGACCATCAACGCCTTTGCGAAGCCATCGCTTATCCAGGATATCAGGAACTGGAGCGACGAAGGCAGCGCATCTGCGAGATGAGAGAAATCGAACGGGAAGCTGGACAGAAACCAAGCCGCGGCGACGAGCATGGAAATGGAAAGGATTACGTCCAGCGGTCGGGTGGCGTTCTTACGGCCGATGATCCCCCGGACCAAACCGGGAATGACGCCGAGGAAAGCGATCCCGAAGAACAGGACGGCGTCGGCGGCGGTGAACTTCGAGGTGAAGAACCCCGAACTCGAAGTGTAAAGGACGGTGAAGTACACCGCGACAATGGCGGCGATAACCACGCCCGCCAATTGCCCCACGCGTTCAGACGGACGCAACCTGTCCCGAATCGCCTCTTTCGCGGCGTGTCCGTCGAACCATGCTCCGAATCGAAGGCCCTCGGTCATCTGATATCCTCCTTGTGCCCAATGGCTCTACTCCCATTTAGGCTCTCTTTTCGTTCCATCGATATCCTCCATCCTCATGGACCCGTTTCGATTTCCGAGAGCTCAGATCCACCTCTTCAGCCCCTCTTCTTCAGGCCGTAGGCACTGAGCGCGAGCATGGCCGCCGCGAAGAGCGTCAGTATCAGCATCGAGGGCCAGACCTTCTCGATCCCCCAGCCGCGGATCATGATCGACCTGCAGGCGTCCACCGCGTACGTCAGGGGGATGAAGTTGGAGATGGGCCTAAGCAGCGCGGGCACCGCCTCCAGAGGCCAAAAGACCCCCGCCAATAGGATGGAGGGGAAGAGAACCAAGGGAAGGAACTGTATGGCCTGGAACTCGCTCTTTGCCCTAGAGGAGAGGAGGAAGCCCAGCCCCTGCATGCCCACCGCGAGCAGGAAAATGACCAGGAGCACGAGTATCGGGCTGCCCACGATTCTCACGTCGAACAGCAGCACCGCAGTGGTCAGGATCACCAGCGATTGTGCCAATCCCACCAGCCCGAAGGCGAGCGCGTACCCGGCCACGAACTCCCCTTCGCTGATGGGGCTGGTCAGGACGCGTTCCAGCGTGAAGGACGAGCGCTCGTGCACGAAGGATACGATGGAGAGCATGAACGTCACCATCATCGCCGCCAGGCCCATGACGCCGGGGGCGAAGAAGTCGATGAACTCCGCGCCCTTGCCGTAGACCTGCTCCGAGTCCAGGACGATGGGCGAGACCAGGTGGTATTGGTTCACCAGCACGCGTTGCATGGCCGCCTGCACCTCCTGCGAGACCGCCTGGGCGATGTTGGGGTTGCTGGAGTCCAGGTACACCTTGATCGGGGCCTGCTCCACGGGCAGCCCGTGGGTCATGTTGAAGATGGCCTCGAGGACCGAGGCACTGAAGCCCTCCTCGAACACCACCGCCGCCCAGACCTTGCCGTCCTTGACTTGGCCGATTGCCGCGTCCGCCTTGCTCGCGTTTGCCTGGCCCGGGCCGTAATGCTCCATTATCATCAGGGTCGATGAGTTCGCCAGATCGTTACTGATCGCCTTCCCCAGCGAATTACCAAGCACGCCCTGGTCCAGGTCCACGATGCTCACCTTCACGTCCTTCAGCTCCCCTCCGAAGGTGTAGCCGAAGAGCGCAATCATGAGCAGGGGGACGAGGACCACGAAGGCGACCGTGCGCCGGTCGTGCCTGAGCGAGCGTAGGGTCTTCTTGGCTACCACCAGCGTGCGGTCGAGCCTCATGCCACCACTCTCCCGGCGAACTCGAGGAACGCGTCCTCGAGGTTGCCTCTACCCGTCTGCGTCATCAGGGACGAGGGGGTCCCCTCTGCGATCAGGCGCCCCCCGCGCATCATGCCAACAACGTCGCAGCGCACCGCCTCGTCCATGTAATGGGTGGTGAGCACGATGGTCTTGCCTTTGGACTTGAGGTCTTGGAAGAATCTCCAGAAACCGACCCTCAGCTCCGGGTCGATGCCGACGGTCGGCTCGTCGAGGAAGAGTACCTCGGGGTCGTGCACCAGGGCACAGGCCAGCGAGACCCGGTGCCTCATCCCCCCGCTCAACTGGGACACGAGGCCGTCCTTGCGGTCCAGGAGGTCCACCACCTTGAGCACCTCCTCCGTCCTCGACCCGATTCGGGGCTTGGGGATGGAATAGAGGCCGGCGAAGAATTCCAGGTTCTCACGGACCGTCAGGTCCGGGTAGATGGCAATGTCCTGGGGCATGTATCCGAGGCGGTGTCGGTTCGTCCGCAAGGGGACACGCTCTCCCAGGACCCTGGCTTCGCCTGCGCTCGCCCGCATCAGGCCAACGATCACCTTGATGGCCGTGGTCTTCCCCGATCCGTTCGGGCCGATCAGACCGTACAGCGTACCCCTGGCCACCCTGAGGTCCAAGGAATCGACCGCCACCAGGCCCGGGAACTCCTTCCTCAGGCCCTTGGTTTCTATCACCGGCCCATCGTCATCCATTTCAAGCACGTTCTCTTACCCCATCGAGAAAGATAGAAACGAACCCTCGTAGCATCCTCTCGTACCTGCACACCAAAGGAACCTTCGATCCCGTAGGAATCTCATTGCGGGAATTCACTAGTCATGAGATAAAATCTCTCCAGATTTCGTAATGGAGTCATGAGTTTCTCGCCATCTGCCGTGAGAACTGTCAGACTGCGCGAATCTGGGAGAGTCGCGCACGATTCAACGCTTCGTGACCGAGTGCAGGATTCACATTCATGGCGACCACACGTACGTCCTGAACTCGCAAAGCTCTTTGAACCCAAGTCTCCTGTAGATCGGAAGACCCATCTCGCTTGCCTCGAGAACGGCGACGTCGTAGCCAACATCCTTGGCGATCTGAAGTGGTTCCCGAGTGATCGCGGTTCCTATGCCCTTCCTTCTCGCCACAGGGATAGTCGCGATATTGTATACGCCGGCGACGTCCTCGTGAAGAACAAGAAGGGAGACTGCAACCGGATCTCCGTCAAGAGACCCCAGAAACCAGCGACGCGTCGAACTCATGCCATAGCCATCGATGAGTTCTCTCCAGCCGTCCCTGATGTTTCCAGGGATTTCGAAACCGTCTGCCATTGTGTCGCCGCAAGTCCTCAAGGACTCTCTGTCCTCGACCTGCTGGATCTCGAGTCCAGAAGGCAATGGTCCGCGGCTCACAGTTCTCAGGTCGATAGCCATTCCCGGGGTCGTCCCCTCCGAGACAAACCCATGATTCAATAAGAAGTCGCCGAGCTCTGATGGAGTGCTTGAGGGACCCAGAACCCATCTCATTGGTAGCCCCGTCTTCTTGAAATGTGACATCGCCGCCTCGGTCCTTTCCAAGAGATCACTTGCGCCGAATCTTGGGTCGATGACGCCGTTCAGCAAAGCCATGGGAATACCACTTGAGTATATGATCATGTCCGGTTCCCTACGCGAGAATGAGCCAGAAATACCAGTGCTGAGAGCTGTGATAGCTTCATAGTAGGTCGTTTCAATAGCACGTATCAACTCTTTCTCTGCGAATCCTCCTATCATTAACCTCAGGACCTCAGAAATCCATTCCGCGGGCGATTAGATATTCTTTTTGGTTCCATCACAGTGC
Organism: Methanomassiliicoccales archaeon; assembly: GCA_028682925.1. Taxonomy (GTDB): domain Archaea; phylum Thermoplasmatota; class Thermoplasmata; order Methanomassiliicoccales; family JACIVX01; genus JAJRAG01. The sequence continues at coordinate 2,567 of JAJRAG010000021.1, read as the reverse complement.
AGTGAACTGGAAGAAGGTAGTCCAGCTCAATGCGGCAGATTCTGGACTATACACCAAATACCAGATACGCTCGACCGCAGAGCTATTGCGGTAGGATGACCGCATATCCAGACATTCTTTTTCCGATCTCATGACTGAGAAAGCTCGTCTTCGAGCCTCAATAGGCGAATATGTGGGCTGAACCCTTTTCCTCTATTCGATATCCACAATCTCTCAATAGCTTCACAAGTTTCGGATGCTGCGGTTCGTTCCCAGGATGGTGATATGATGCAATGCTCCATTGTGGATGGAATCTCTCGATCGTCCGACCGGCGCCAAGAATTGCCACCTCTTCAGCGCCTTCTATGTCCATTTTTATGAAATCAACTTTTTCTATCGCATTGCTTTCAACAAAGTCGTCTAGTGTAGTAGACTCGACTATCCTGATGTAACAGTGGCGTCCGTTCGGCGTCTTCTTCCCCATTATGCTGGATTTTTGTGTGGAATCAAGAATGTAGATTTCAACTTGACCGTTCGTGTTTGACACTGCTTTGGGGACGACTCTGCAATTCTCTAGGTGATTTGTCGTGATGCTCTCCGTCAAAGACCTGTTTGTTGCCGGTTCAAAGGAATAGACGCGGCCAGAATCGCCGACCATCTTTGACATGATCATTGTGATCGCTCCGATGCTTGCGCCTATATCGAAGACGATGTCGCCACGTTTCGGTCGGAAGTGCGGAGAGAAGTAAGGGGGTGGGAAGAAGAAAGACTCCTTGATCGCATCGAGAATCCCGCTCATGAAACTCTGGTCATCTATGGGGTCAATGTCCAAGTCGTAATAGATGCGATACTTTCCAAATTCCATGTATCTTGCGCCCGATCCATCTTCCTTGATGTGGCCAAGGACCAGTTTGGTGCGACTTGAGGTCTTGAGCGTAGATGCAAAAAGGAGGCGTTCTTGGAGACTGACCGGAGAATCCGTATTTCGAATGACGTCCAGCCTCCATCTGACCGCATGTCTTAGTGTCTCAATCATGAGCAGCACTCATCTGGAGGAATCCGAACGCGAAGTCCTCTCTGGAGACACCATCGATTTGACGCAATATCAACTTGCCTCCCCCATCTGCTATCAGAACCGTCAGAAGCGTCAATCTGCAGACTTTGGACGCCAAAACCTATATGCCCTCTGGCTTGCCATCTTCACCGCGTGTGCGGCAGATTCACTTTGATGTTCGACTCCGAGTTCTTCCGAAGGTTCGTGATCCAATCGCAGAAGAGCGAGATCTCGCCGCGATACAACATCGCCCCGACGCAGGAGGTCCCGATAGTCGTCAACGAGAACGGAAACAAAGTCGTCATGATGAGATTCGGCCTCATCCCCTCCTGGACGAAGGAGAAGAAGACGAAGTACAGTTTAATCAATGCCAGAGCGGAGACAGTCGCGAAGAAGCCGATGTTCCGCCGTCTTCTCGGCAAACATCGCTGTCTCGTGCCCACTACAGGATTCTACGAATGGAAGAAGGTCGGCAGCCGCAAGGTCCCCTACTTCATTCGCCTGAAGGACGAGAAGTACTTCGCTCTCGCCGGACTGTGGGACCATTGGAAAGATCCGAAGGGAGAGGAGATCAGGTCCTTCACGATCGTCACAACGAAGGCCAACGACGTTCTGAGCGAGATACATCCACGGATGCCGGTGATACTTCGTAAAGAAGATGAGGGACTTTGGCTCAGCGATCAGGTCTTGAGCAACAAGGAACTCGAAAGACTGTTCCGACCGTTTCCCTCTGGATTGATGGCATCCTATCCTGTGTCGTCATCGGTCAACAGCGTCAAGAATGACACAGAAGAACTGATTACTCCTGCCTGAGTACTTTCGCTCTCCTCCCGAGGAAACCAAGTATAGAATGGTGCCTTTGGCGGATAACCATGAAGATCAGGAAGAAGGTCGTCATCGAGACCCTGTCTTGCCCCGAGTGCGGAACCCCCAACCGAATAACGCACAACTACGATCTGCTGATGATCAATGACAAATGCCTCAAATGCCAGAAGGAGGTCGTGTTCACCACCGACAGACCGCTGAGAATAATCAGATGATCAACAAAGTAGGAAGGTGTTGTGACGGGCCCGGTAGTGATCAAATGCCGCGAGATCGTGCCCAGCGCCTCGACGGTTCCGGGCCCGCCGGTCTTGAAACCGGAGAATGGGAGCGGATTGTCGGGTACTTATGGCATTTGACCCGATTATCAGAACCGATTTGAAGAATCTATCATCCTACTCCCCCTTCGCATCTGCCGTCAGGACCATCGGAATCTGAGATATCGACGCAACCGACATTGGAGCCAATGACTTGAGATGACCAAGTCCAATCGATTCGACTGGGTGGATCTCCTGCGACGCGTTTTCACTTTGCCACCCGGTCGGATTTCTGTAAATCCTTGTACCAGCTGGCAGTCTTACTTATGCCCTCCTTGACCCCTATCTTCGGTCGGAATTCAAGATCCAGTTTGGCATTCGAACAGTCAGGTCTCTCACTATCCTTTCCGAACAAGAAAATAACGAAGGTAGATAACCTGGGCTCATTCTTGTAT
>JAJRAG010000141.1 GCA_028682925.1 Methanomassiliicoccales archaeon | reverse complement strand
TCGGTGAAGTACTCGTTCCCTTCGAGCAACTTCAGAACCATACCTCTCTTCGGAAAGCGGGTCTCAGCGTCCGAGACGCCCTCCTCCAGATCGGAGATTGCCGACTCGATATGCCTGTCGTACTTGACCACAAAATCGGAACGAGCGACCTTGTTCGAATCAATTACCTCGATGAGCGCATCGACTCCTTCTCCTGTCGTCGCAACGGTTCCGATGATCGGGACTTGAAGGATCTTCGAGAGTCTATCGATATCGATGCGAAAGCGCTTTCGCGCCACGTCCATGAAGTTCAGTGCCACGACTACCTTGTATCCAAGTTCGATCAGCTGGAATATCAGAGTCAAGCTCTGCTCGATCCTGGTCGCATCGGCTACCGCGACCACATAATCGGGCGTTCTTTCGGACAAGAGCTTCGTAGCCACAAGTTCGTCCTCAGATGCGCCTGATAGCGAATAGGTCCCCGGAAGATCATAAATCGTGAACGTTTTTCCATGCCTGACGACCTTTCCTTCCTCGAACTCCACTGTCGTGCCAGGATAGTTTGACGATATGACGCCGATACCTGTGATCCGGCTGAAAAGCAACGACTTGCCAACGTTCGGATTACCGGCAAGGACGATATTCATCAAGAGCACCTATCTCAAAGGCGTGTTTTCGCTCTCCGATCTTGTCGACGAGGACTTACGTTCCGATTTGTGATGTCCCCAACATGAACAAGGGACGCGTACTCTTTCCCGAGAGCCACCTTGCTTTCACCCAGCCCGACCACAAGGGCACCTCCGATCGGGGCCTCCTCCTCAACCTTGACTCTCCGTCCAGGCACAAGTCCCATCGAGATTAGCTTTCTGATCTTCTCTGGACTCTTGTCGCATCTCAAATGGGTTATGAGCCCACGCTCCCCCTTCCTCAGTCGAGTGAGTGACACCGAAGGCTCTCTCTCGCAAAGAGCACAGTCTTCCTCGCATTTTGGAATCAGTTCGCCATCTGGACATAGTTCGGGATTGTCCATCATCAGGCACAATCGTTTCTCCGATTCGTCCGAAATCGTGTGTTCGAGACGACATGCTTCCTCATGACTGTCCCCTCTGTTCATTCCCAGGAAGTTCACCAGGAAGGATTCAAGGAGCCTGTGTTTCCTCTTGACCTTCCTTGCGAGGACGAGCCCTTCTTCGGTCAGGGTCACACCCTTGTACTTCTGATAATCCAGATAGCCTCTGTCAGCAAGCTTCTGTATCATCTCGGTGACGCTTCCAGGTCCTATGTTCATTCGGGCTGCGATATCGTTGGTCTTTGCTGGGTCGCCATTCTTGGTAAGATCGTAAACGCACTCAAGGTATTCTTCTGCGGATTCGGCACTCATCACATGATAGGAAGAAAGAACTGATAATAATGTTTTCGGTGTACCTAAATATCCTGATGTGCAACGAGCTCGGCTGATTGTCCAGCGACTAGAGCAGTAAGATTCATAATCTCACCTAAGATACATAGGGAACCAAATGGACCCTCTCCTGTTCCTGGCGAGCTTCGCGATCATCCTGGTCGGATGCGAGTTCTTCACAAACGGTGTCGAATGGGTAGGAAGACGTTTCAATCTGTCTGAAGGTGCAGTCGGAAGCGTGCTCGCAGCGGTGGGCACGGCCCTGCCTGAGACAGTAGTACCTCTCATCGCCATCTTTTTCCTGGCCGACGGATCGGGCAGCGGAGACCAAATCGGGGTTGGCGCCATCCTTGGTGCCCCATTCATGCTTGCGACCCTGGCATTATTCGTTTGCGGTCTCTCTGTATTTGTCTTCCGAAAGAGAAGACAGACCAATGTCCTGCACGTCGACGGCGCGCTAATAAAGAGGGATCTCAAGTTCTTCATATTCGCTTATACTCTAGCCGCTTTCGCCGCCATCGCGCCGCCCGAATTCAACCCTTTCAAGCAAGTGCTAGGCTTTTCACTCATCCCTCTATATGTCGTCTATATTTGGTACACCTTGAAGGGAGGCGAGCCAGCAAACGGAGGTGATCTCAAGGAACTCTATTGCAGTAGACTATCTGGCAAGACCAAGAACGGCGATAAGAGAACATCGGACGATTCATGCGCAGAGGGTCAGGATTACGCGGTCGGGAGAGAGGAGCCCCCGACCTTCCTGATAATCTTCCAGGTTCTCATCTCCCTTATGGCAATAATCATAGGCGCAAACATCTTTGTCAACCAAATAAAGATCGCTGCATTCGATTTTGGCGTCAATCCTCTGATTCTCGCGTTGATCATAGCGCCGATTGCGACTGAGCTGCCAGAGAAGTTCAACAGCTTCCTATGGATTTGCGATAGGAAAGACACGTACGCGATAGGCAATATAACCGGGGCGATGGTGTTTCAGAGCTGCTTCCCGGTGACGGTCGGGATCCTTTTCACAGATTGGCATATCAACCTGGCCGACAAAGTCCAGGTCCTCGAGTTGGTAGCCATCGGAATAGCACTTCTGACTGCCGTCGTTCTTCACATCAGGTCCACGCAAAAGGAGTTGCACATCTCAGGTTTGATGCTAGGCGGCGTGATGTACGCGGTTTTTATCGGACTCGTGATCATGATAGTCTAGCATGAAATGCGAACCCTCTCCGTCGTTTCTGCAGTGAATGGTGACAAATGGGTCTTGGCCTTTCATGAATCGTACGTTCGTGTCCTGACGATTAAGGGGCAAAGCTAAAGTAATACCCGTTCAAATCGAACAAACGGAGTTGTTGAAATGGTTGTCCGCAACAGTGCGGTTCATCCGCATCAGAAGATAATAAAGGCGATTACTGATCAATTGAGAGAGATTTTTGAAGAGTCAGATCAAGGCATCTATGTGTACCGTGATGACGTTCATAAGTCGTGCAATCGGAAGTTCGCATCATGGCTTGGATATGAGTCGCCTGAGGAATGGTCTGCCTTAGACGATTCATTCATGGAGACCCTTGTAGCTGATGAAAGTCAGGCTGTTCTTGTCTCCGCTTTTCGGAGAGCAATGGAAGATAAAATCGGATCCAGCTTTGATATAACTTGGAAGAAGAAGAATGGCGGATCGTTCAAGACACGTGTCATTTTGGTTCCGATATGTTACGATAGGGAGTTGCTCGCTCTCCATTTCATAACAAAGCTCTGATCCTGGCGGGAAGTGCGAGCGCCATCAATATCCTTGTTGGACTATATGGGTCATGGAGAGAGTCAGTCTTGCAGATGTGAGATCAAGGAAAAAGGATAGATTGAATGGTTTCATTCGACCAGCTTCACGGGGTCCTTTCTTGGGACTCGCTTTTGGGGAAAGTCTGAGGTGACCGCAACTGATTGTACGCATTTGAACAGATTTCTATGAATAATCAGAAAAATCAGAATAGTATAAGTACTTGGGATAAGTTACATGTTTCCGCGATTACATGCCCAACACTAAGAGAAAGAACGAATGCTGCCCCGGGAACGACGCAACTGGCAACATAAAGGTGGAGTCCATCGTAACCATTGACGATCGGGGTCAAATGGTCCTTCCGAAGGACATAAGGGACAAGTTCGGTCTCCGACCGGGAGGCAAATTGGCTTTGGTCACGAATGAGCGAAACGGAAAGCTATGTTGCATCTACTTGTTCAAGGCCGACGATCTGGTGGGCACAGTGAAGGAAAAGCTGGGGCCATTGCTCACTGAGG
>JAJRAG010000140.1 GCA_028682925.1 Methanomassiliicoccales archaeon | reverse complement strand
GCGTAATGGATCCATCGACAGCAATCTGAGACAAGTCTTAAGGATAGAGCCGAGAATGATTCATTTGGTGGGGTGGATGAATGAAATGCTTTAACTGTGGAGTCGAAATCCCCGAAGGGAATAGATACTGCGGGTCATGTGGAAAAGAAGTGGGCTTGCTCCAGGTCCAATCCAGACATTGTGTCTCTTGTGGAAGGGCAATAGATTTCAATGCGAATGTCTGCCAATACTGTGGTTATGACTATAGGATTGGACCACTTCAAAAAAGAAAATCAAGTGGAAAGAGAATAGCTGGAGGAATCCTGGCAATCTTATGTGGTGTTGCTGGATTAATGATATTGACCGTTTTTTATGCAGCTACTTATTGGAATTATAGTTACTATTACGATTCGGGATTCGTGTTGTTTTGTTTCAGTTTTGGACTGATATCTAGCACCCTGGCATTTGTCGGTGGAGCCTTTGCATTGATGGGGAAGCACTACGGACTCGCTGTGGTTGGAGGAGTATTTGCACTTATTGCTTTCTTCCCTCTAGGGATTCCAGCCCTTATACTAATAGCCATAGCTAGAGATGAGTTCGAGACTGTTCAGATACTTTCACGTAGGGTATGACTGGGGTCTATGTCAAATGATTAACCTGCGAAACCTAAGCCCAAGACCCTTAGGATACCTTCTGACGGTTCTGACGGCAGATGAGGAGAACTACTGGGTTTCATCCATGTATATTCCACTTCAATATATCCGCGAAATCTAATCGGTCCGTCTCAAGGATATTAATGCGAGTGTGAGACCCACGAGGAACGAGATAGCGGTCAAAGCAACTATGTCCGTTTTCTCCCGATCTAAAAATGGCTCAAGGTGAACCCCCAGAGAGATCTCGTATGGGCTCAAGAGAACACTACTGGGAATGTGAACCCTCCACAAGTCGGTCCTGGTTTCTCCCGATTTCAAATCCGGAAAATATGGACCATATGAGTTGTATGTCTGCGAACCAGAAACCACTTGGACAAGAATCTCTGGAGCGTGAGACACAGTGCCCGTGTTCGTCACGTTGAACGTCATCATGAACGAGGTGTTGTAGTAATACCAATCCTCTGATTCTTCTTCAACTCGATAGCTCACTATTTGAACATCATCCTGGACGCTCACATAGGATGCGGCGAGAAAAATGACAGGGATCAGAGAGAGCAGGAGGATCGCTAGGCCGAGTATGAATCTGAATCGATGTGCAATACGGATTGGCCTCATATCCATTGTCCCTCCTAGATTCCCCCCATCCCCTTCGCATTCGTTCTACAATGTCAAAAGAAATAAAAGTATCGGGCACAGAGTAGATTGTTTGCAGGTCAATACGCTGATGCTTCTGACTGCAGATGGATTGTCGTTCAAGTAAGACGAACCGTTCTATCGTGTTTGACGCCAACTCCGCACCAGAGAAGTCAGAATAGCTGCAAGCGCCACTAACCAGACAACACCGCCTAGCACTATCCAAGGTTCGTTGTCTTCGTTCACAAAGTGGGTCAGTGTGACAGAACACGATGCTTCATATGGTGTCTCAAGAAGTTCACCCGGGACGAAAACAAGGGTAGGTGGCCACAGGAGGTGCCAATCGCTTGGAGGGATTTCCCTCTCACCTGCCCATTGCGTGATGACAATACCTGGTTCCGAATCGAAAACTACTCTTGCAACAAATCGAACGGTGTGGGTCATGGTACCTTTGTTCGTGACGTTCAGCCTGAACGCGATGTATTCATCACCCACTTCCGTACCCCAGTGTGTTTCCTCCACTCTAACCTCGACGTCCTTCAAAGGGAGGTAATAGAAATAGCCAGACAGTATGATGATTGCGAGGGTGAGAAAGATAAAGATCAGAGCTAGCAACTTGACTTTAGAAGTTCGATTTGTCGATTTGCCGCCGTTCCCTGCTTCCACTCTCTCCGCTCCCCAACTATTATCAGATTCATCATGAATAATAAACCTTAGGACGGGGACGAGAAGACAGCGGTGCGTTACAATACTCTGCCTCGCTTGTCCGAAGGAAAAAGAATGGAAGAGGTTTGGTTCAGCAAACAACAACTTGCACGAAACCCCGTTATTGATTTGTTTTCTTTCCTTACTGGCTGGCCACCGTTCCAAATCCAGGCAGGTCGCATCTTCGTCGATCTAGATGAGCACTCTTTTATCTCAATCTAACAATAAATGCGGTTTCTATCTTGAAGAGCGGCTCGTCATGGTTCTTGGAACGGATCTCTGACTTCTAGAATTCAGATGCGGGGGATCGAGGCTATCGTTCGTTTAAGATCATCCTATTTCATTTTGCCTGCAGGAATCTTGATGGCGAATCTGCACCTTGGGTCTCCATTGAGAGCACTCTCAAGCATTTCGATCACAACCGATTCTCCGAAGATCATATCATATGCGACCTTTGTGTAACCGGCGCTGCAGTAGCAGAACGTAGATGAAATCTCGGGCTTGCCATCCCGGATGGCGGTGCGGGCCAGGGGACAGTGACAAGCGTAATATCTTTTCAGTCTGGGGTCTTGTTCCTCCAAGTACTGCTTGGGAGCGAATGGTATCTTGGTAACAAAGATCCGATCGCCAATCCTCTTCCCAATGGATATCTCTTGGTTGCCTTCCACGAACTCGATGACCTCTGGTGTGATCTCCTGCTCGTACCACGGTCGCCCTTCGTCCATGAAACGAGTAATCTCTTCGATGAATCTCCCGTGCTCATCCTTCAGGTAATCATCGATACTAGCCGCCTTCTCGAACCGTTCTCTATGGCCAAGAAACGCCTCAGTTGGAATCTCATGATAGTTCCAGGTAAGGATCTCCCTGCACTTCTCTGGGGACAACTCCTTCTCCATTCTCTGCACTATCTTTTGAGTAAGAAGAGGGTACGCTTCTTGGGGCGCCCCAAGCGGCGGTAGCTCAACTCCTTCGAAGACCCTGAGCCACACTTCCTCATCCGCCGCCTTCCCGAGTCTTGTCCCTATCCCTGGAAGCACCTCTCTGATATTCACAATTCCGGCGATGTAAATGAAATAGTCATTCTTCTTCACAAAGCGGCAATAGCGGGCGATTGTCACCAGTCTATCTTCCGAGTTCCTTCCTTCGCTGATCAGCATAGAGATGTATTCCTTTAGCATGCCCAATTCTGCCTCTTCTAGCGCGACCCCTCTCTTCCTTAGGTAACCCTCAAAATCCTTGACAGCGTTTATCGCGAACTCGATTCTCTCGGGAGTCTCCTTCCGACCTTCCAGAAAGACCTGGAACTCGCTTTTCATCAATGTTCTCTCCCTCCACGGGCGATATCGAAGGTTGTGATACGCTGCGATTCTCGTCCGATTCACGTAGAGCTAGCTTTGTATTATAGAATTGTAGTGAAAGAAAAAGAAGAGGATTTCGCCTTTCAAAGGCCCGAAGAAGCCCGAACAAGAAGCATTCAAGAGGGAACGACCGTGCTGAAAATATCACGGAACGAATTTAATTGAATCATAAAAATATTTGTCTGGATACGCGTAGTGGTGGGGCTGCCCGAATTCGCAGACTTGATACTTCTGACGGTTCTGACAACACGAGAGGGCCAAGTCGTCTAGCAGTATATTTATCCTCAATTAGACAATTGATTATGACGAAATGGACAAAGATGCGATGCTAATCATTGGGGGGTGGACGGGATATGCCGTCTTCATTATCGTCGTTGTCTCTATCATGGGGACGGTCAACTACGAGCCTGCACAGACAGAGAGTCCCTTCATCGTGAGAACACCGAATGATACGATCCGATACGAACTTGCATCGACGACTGGCTATCCGGAGTCAGAAGTCAATTTCTCCCATTGTGCATTTGCATTATTGGTGAACGGACAGGCGACCCAACCTATGGACCTGAAACTGCAGGATGTCGTTGCATTCACCTCACAAGAAGTAGAAGCACGAAGCGTCAAAGGTGTCGGAACTATGAACGCTACAGTGATGACGCAAGGGAATGCGAGTTACATTGTGACCTTTTATGACCTAGATAGCAACGGTATCGTCGGTCCTGGGGATTATGTAACTGTGCAATGTACCGAACCGCTTCCACCGGGCAGCGATCACACCTTGTATGTCTTCACCGACATCAATGGTACAAGGGGAATTGGCATGATCTATGGAACCTATTCTGCCTGACTATTGAGTTGAAATACATTGTCCTGTTTTCGTCTATTGTCGGTTTCGTGGCTCTGTTGGTATGGACAGAACTGTAAATGGGTCCCATTATGGCCATCGTCGCGGCTACTCTTCCCAGGGGGGGTAGCGAACTAGACAATCATAGGAGAGACCGTCTCTCAGGATCCGACTCCTACGATACAGAGATGTATCCTTCACTGCTATTCCTTAGGTTTCACGTTCTTGAAGATCTTATAGAATAAGGTGATGGAGACTATGTAGAATGCCGCCGCGATGAAGAACGGCACATCGTAGCTTCCTGAGGCAAGCAACATACCCCCCAAAATCGTGCTGACGCTATTGGGCAGTCTCCAAATCAACGAGTTTACTGCGCTCGCCAATCCCCTTTGTTCCTTAGGTACTATTCCCATAAGAAGAGAGTCAGCAAGGGGAGAAGACATGTTCATGAGCGTCGATCTGACGAGGTACAAGACGCCGGCAAGGGCTGCGGTGGGCACGAAAGCCAAGCTGAGCATGAACACCGTGGATAGACCCTGGGTCATGACGATCGCCCTTACGGCACCGAACCGAAGCGCAAGAGCGGAGCTCGCGACCGTCGCGAAACCAATCGTGATCCCTGCGACTGCCAGAAGAGGGCCGCTGTATGCATCAGAAACACCGAACCTCAGGAAAAGCCAGGTGGGGATCAAAGGGATGATGAAACCTGCACCAAGCCCGATCAGACTGTTCAGACCTGAGAATTTCAGTAAGAGTCCCATTCCCTCCTTGGTCGTCGCCGACTTTTTCGGCGCAATTGATTCTCTCTGGTCCTTGAGAAGGAGCCACAGAGTGATGGGAGAAAGCAAGGATACGATTGCAAGAAAGACGTAAGTTCCATTGTGGACAACATGCGTGTCGAGTCCCGTCCAAGCCTCGATCGATGGAAAAGCAAAGGGCAAGGTCATTCCAATACCCATCGACACACTCTGACAGATGAACGAGAGGGAGTATGCGGCCACCCTATTGTCGAGCGTCGTCATGTCTGCGATCATCGCATTCCAGGTCGAGAGGAAGGCGCCCTCGGCGACGCCTGCGGCAATTCCTGCGAGCACCAAGGTTGTGACATTCGTCGTCAGCGCGTAGACCAACAACGAAGGAGAAAGGACGAGAAGCCCTGAAATGAGAATCCATTTCCTCCCTTTTCGATCAGAGAGGAGCCCGATCGGTATCGCGCTTATCGCGAAAGCTGCTCCATTGACACCAAGGATCAGACCGACGTCTCCTGAGCTGAGTCCGATCTCTGGGAGATAGGCGGTGATCGCCACAAGGAGGTATCCATAGCCGACCGATGCGAAGGAAAGGAGGTAGATGAACCACCTGACCTTCGGCGGTACCGCCGAAAAGAGTCTCCGTTTGGAAATGACTTTCGTATCTTTCTCTTCCATCCAGTCACGCTACCGATCCGTAGTCCTACGAGGTACAGGATATACTAGACAATCGCGAACGCCACTTTCCAAGAACCTCCATGTCGCGATTCGAATCGTCGCACCTCCGTCGGGATTGTGTCCGATAGTCCGTACTTGTCTAATATTATTTTTCCCGAGGAACTTGAACGGGTCACTACCAGAATCCGTTTGAGCAGTGAGGAACGGAACTGCATTCTTTGGGCGCTTTTCGTAAGGATTTAATAGAGATGGCACATTTCATACTCGATAAACATGGGCGAGGAACAAAAAGAAAAAGGCAAGTCAGAGGAAATTGCAGAGAAGACTGGTGAAGTGGTCGGAAAGGGACTGAAGAAGGGAGTCGGCGTTGCGAAAGGTTTTGGAAAGGGTCTGAAAGAGGGTTTCAAGGAGAAGAAAGAGGAAGAGAAGTAGCCACGACCTCGGGGTAGCCTTTCGTTTCTTCCATAATCTATCGGTTCAAAGATAACTAGCGAGTGGTGATGTCCACCGCACGAACCCATGTCGCACTTTTCGAATGTCTGACCTCACTCACTTGGCGTTCTGCCACCTTTCTCGATGAACCCTGGACTGATCATATCTATCCGAAGGAGGCTTCTTCTCGGCAGGATGACCGATTGCCACGAGAGAAAGCGGGATAATGTGCTCCGGTATTCCGAGGAGTCTACGCATCCCTTCAACTCGCTCTTTGATCGGATACAGACCGAGCCAGACCGCACCAAGACCGATCGATTGTGCGGCGATCAGCATGTTCTCGGTCGCGGCGGAGCAGTCCTGGACCCAGAAACCCTTGTGTTTCTCGAGGTTCAGATCACCACTCACCAATACCAGCGCGGACGCCTCGTCGAGCATCCTGGCGAAAGGATGAAAATCCTGTATCTTCTTCATCGTAGCTCTATCTCGTATCACGATGAAGCGCCAAGGCTGTTCGTTCCCAGCAGAGGGTGCGCTCATCGCAGCTCTCAGCAGCTGTTCCAACTGATCATCAGACACAATTCCTTCCGTGTACCTGCGGATGCTTCTTCTGGAGAGGATCGCTTCCATTTGTCCCACCGACATATGATATTGGTATATTTGCGCCTTCTCGTTCACGGTCTAGGATATTCGCAACATGCTCTAGAAATATCTGTCCGAAGAATGGAGCTCATATCAACAGAGGACGACAGTCGCCATGTCGTCTTTCTCGAAGAACTCCTCAAGTATGCATTCGAGCTGTTCGACGATCAGATTATCTTCGACAGCATAGGCAATACCGATCACGCACCCGTAGACCTGGGAATCCCATATCATCTTCTCGAGGAGCCTGTCAACATCGATCGGCTGGCTCCCCTTCTCGAAATCGACCGGGTACCTATCGCAGACCAGGAGGTCCGGCCCCCTTCCAGTTTGGGCTCGGATTCCCTTTGATTTGAGCATGCTCACTAGTTCCGATGCGATTTCGGCCCTCGCCATGTCTGGGTTCGTAGGATGCCATTCACCTAGCACTGATTCGAGCGTCAAGAAGTCCACGTAGATTCCTGGGAAATCAGCCTCAAGATCGCCTGGATATGTCTGGATTTGGGCCACATCGTTGCCTGGTGAGGATACAGAATCGTCCATTTGGCTATGCGCCTCGGTGTTTCCTGAATCCGGCCGATTCGAATCCACTATCTCAGAATCGAGATGGATGGTCGATGCGTCACGAATCACCACTGCTTTCCCGAATTGATGCTGATGACTGAACATCCTGGTAACTCCAAGATTCAGTCTCGACGAGAGAGGACATTAACCTTTTCATCCATTTCGCATATCTGATAATTAGAAGACGGATCGGTATCTTCGTGACAGATTCGTCTTCTGAAACTGATTGGTGCAATTCGACAGAAGGATTAATTACGCACGAAGGACTGACGAATCACTGTGGTCAGAAGGTCCTCCAACAGGCAATTCGCTTTGATCTTAGCTCTTACCGCGGCAACGCTTGTGGCCACGGGACTGCTTATCTCGAATATCTTGGAATCCACCATGGGCACGGGAGGAGCGTCTATTCGGACCTTCACGAACGGAATTGCCCAGGTCCTGACGACCACTCTGTATGTTCTTTGGACAGGCATTCTCATCTACCTCATGATAGGTTTGTTCAGTTCCAAGAGCAAGGAAAAATCAAAAGGTCCGATGAGAGCGTCAAGCAGTGTGAGCTTGCTAGCCGTGCTTCTTATTCTAGCACTATCAGTCTTGATCATTAGCAACTTGGGTGTCAATTTCTCCTTCCTCGGCGACGGTGAAGGAGACCAAGGTGGGACGGATGGCGGGGAAGGCGGGAGCACACCTGTCACCGGTGGTCAAGGAGGCTCTGGTTTTCTGGCCCTTATACTCCTTGCGACGATACTGGCAGTATCTATAACGGTCTATCTCAAATTCAATAGGCGACGGTCTACGACCGACAACGACAACTGGACGAAGGAAATGCGAGGCCGGATGGGTACCGAAGTGGTAGAGAGGGCGATCAAGGAGCTCTACCGGGGTGGCGATTTCAGGTCCGTCATAATACGCATGTATCAGCAGATGTGCCTGCTCACAAGTGAAAAGGAGAAATCGCTCGAGAAGTACTTGACTCCGAGGGAGTTCGCAGAAATGGCGATCAGGCACATGCGATGGCCTGAGATTCCCGTAAGAGAGTTGACTTCGCTGTTCGAAGAGGCTAGGTACAGCGATCACCTGATCGATGAGTCGAGGAAGGATAGGGCAGTGAGCTGTCTCGAGGACATCAGAAACGTCATAAGTCCGGTAGCGATCGACACCGCGAAAGGAGGAGTCACACCTGCCGATGGATAGAAACTCAATTGCCTCATTGTTGTCAAGGCGCGACAGGATAGAAGGCGACGATAGATCGAAGCACGTCTCCTTGGCGACAATCATCATCGGAACCTCGATTGTTCTGACACTGTTCGTTCTCTCCCTCCCTTTGGTCGACGAGCTGATAACGGACACTGGAATAAGGTGGGTCTTCTTTTTGGCGGTATGCATCCTGCTAGCACTTGTTCTTCTCAGACAGACGTATCCCAGAAGATCGATGCCGTCCGGACAATCTGACGCGGGTCCCATCTTGCAGGAAACCGATGGACCGATTCGCAAAATGGCTTCGACGATTCGAAAGGGGATCGATGGCGACCCCCTGAGTCAGTTGACAGTATATGGGGATCTGAAAAGGGCGTCAATAAAGAGGGTGATGGTGCGCCGACGCATCTCGCAGGAGGAGATGAACTTGCTTCTCAAGAATAGAGAGAAGCTCACCGAGATTGTCGAAGATGAAGATCTGGTCGAACTCATGATGACCGATCTGAATCGGGCGTTCCACTATCGTGGCTCGGATACGAACTCGAAGTGGAGATCACAACGTTTCAATGATGAAATCAGATTGCTGGTGAAGAAACTGGAGGATTGGCAATGAACATCGACGAGCTTCAAAACACATGCAACGCGATAATGGATGAGGTCGGCAAGGTCATCGTCGGAAAGAGGGAAGTGATGGAGAGGGTCATGCTGGCCGTCCTGTGCGATGGACATGTCCTTTTCGAGGACTATCCAGGTCTCGCGAAAACGCTTATGGCCAAGTGCTTTGCAATGGCCAGCGGATGTGAATTCAAGAGAATCCAATTCACACCGGACCTGCTTCCAGCCGACATAACAGGGACATATGTATTGGAGAGAGACAGTTCGAGGTTCGTCCTGAGGAAGGGACCGGTATTCACCAACATTCTTCTCGCTGACGAGATAAATCGAGCTCCGCCGAAGACGCAGGCCGCCCTGCTGGAGTCGATGCAAGAGAGGCAGGTCACGTTGGAAGGCGAGACCCATGTTCTAAACAGACCATACATCGTGATGGCCACCGAGAACCCGATCGAATATGAGGGGACATATCCTCTACCAGAAGCCCAGATCGACAGGTTCATTCTCCGTACTGAGGTCGGTTATCCCTCGATCGATGAAGAAAAGGAAATGCTCAGGAGAAGGAGAGAGAGGAGGAAAGAAGATGTTGACTTGCGCCAGGTCTGCACGGCCGAGAAAATACTTGAGATGCAGAGAGTAATCGAAGAAGTGCATCTTGATGATGACGTCGAGGAATACATCGTACGAATTGTGGCAGGAACGAGGGTGCATCCACAAATCGAGGTGGGAGCGAGCCCCCGAGGGTCGTTGGCGCTGATGAGACTGTCCTCGGCCAGAGCCGCGATGCAAGCAAGGGACTATGTAATTCCCGACGACGTCAAATGCGTTGTCGTTCCGGCCATCGCACACCGACTTATTCTCGCACCAGATCCTTGGATCAAGGGCATCAAACCGGGAAGTCTTGTGGAGACGATTCTGAAGGGGATTCCGATTCCGAAGGTGTCGTAGGTTGACCTCGAGATCCCGGTTCTTGTTTTTGTCGGCCGCATTTCTGTTTCTCATATCTGGACTTATTCTAAAGAACTGGCAACTGATCAGTTTTCTCATACCAATCACGCTGCTCATAACCCTGACCCATCTTCTGAACCGCCCAACTTCTTTCGACCTACACGTGGAGCGTTTCCTAGATTCGACCAGGGTTCCTGAGGGGCAAGCCCTGCACGTCGACCTGACGATTGAGAACCTTGGGGAGCGCCTCGGATTTGTCCAGTTCGAAGACGGAATACCAGAAGGGGCGATCATCAAGGAAGGCCGGTCACATTTCCCATTGTACCTCGAAGAGAGGGAGAAGGTGAGGATTGCCTACGAAATCGCGTTCCCGAAGAGAGGCAAGTATGAGTTCAGACCAGTGACGGTGCGCTGGACGGATCCATCACTGATTTTCACTAAGGAGAAGAAGATCGACCTGACAGACGAGATTACCGTCCTGCCACAGATACATGAAGTCAAGAGGTGCAGCCTTCGTCCATCCAGGGTCAGGATGCACATGGGAAACCTGAACTCCGAACTACTTGGTTCTGGAACAGAGTTCTACTGCCTCAGACAGTATTGCCAGGGGGATGAGACGAAACGGATCAACTGGAAGGCCAGTGGAAGGCTCGGCCGTCTGATGGCGAACGAGTACGAAAGCGAGCGAAGCGGTGATGTCACGATCGTCCTCGACGCACGAACGGAGGAGAAGGTTGGGGGCTGCAAACCAAGAGTTGTCGATGCCGGGGTCGAAGCGGCTTCGAGCCTGTCAAAACATTTCTTGAAAGAGAGGAACAGAGTTGGAGTGATCATACTTGGTGACGTGGTCGATGTAGTCAAGCCAGCCTACGGCAAACGCCAGTTCTACAGGATCGTGGATCATCTTCTGGACACTCGAGCGGGGCCACTGAGATCGACGCTCGGGATCAGAATGGCGATGAGGCGCTACTTCAATACCAACTCGCTAGTGATCCTGATCACACCTCTGGGAGATGAAGAGATCATTGACACAATCAGGGAACTAGTGACCAGAGGACACCAGGTAGTTGTTCTTTCTCCCTCACCCATAGAGTTGGAGGCGGAGATTGTCGGAACAGGCGATGAGGGCGACTCCGCGTTGCGAATCTCGCGATTGCTGAGAGAGGACTCGATTCACGATCTGAGAAGGTATTGCCAAGTGATCGACTGGGACACAAAGACATTGCTTTCTAGATACATCATGGAGGTGAGACGATCACTGATACGGCAGACTGGTTGAGGACTCGTCTAATGTTGTCGATCTTCGCCTCAATTCTGACACCGACAATTGCGACTGCTGCGACATTCGCACT
>JAJRAG010000139.1 GCA_028682925.1 Methanomassiliicoccales archaeon | reverse complement strand
TCGCAACGAGGGATGATAGGAGCATGGTCGATTTCGAGAAATTCAAGGTCGACATGAACGTCAGGTGCGTCTGCGGTTGCATGGACGGGAAGAGATTTCACAAGATCTACCGTTTCCCGAACGATTACGGCGCCTCCGTCGTCTCAAATCCGAAATCGGAGGGCTACATCAGCGGCGGGTACAGGGTCCTCCTCGTTAGATTCGTGACCCCTTTGCCCGATAATGATTACATAATTGACATGGACGCCCCGATCGATAGCGTGGTCGAATGCGGAGATTGGGCTGAAGTAGAGGCCTCGCTTGCGAAGGTTCTGAGTCTGTGAGGATTCGGATTCTGCTGAATCAAATACCATATGACGCTGAGAAATCATCAAATAGTATTGTCGATAATAGTTACTATTATGAGTTCTAAGGCATCCCGCTGGACGAGACAATTGAAAACGATTATGGACATTATTTACAGCAGCGAAGTCAATCTTACCGCCGATGAGATCTACATGAAGGCGAGAAAGAAGATTCTGAACATAAGCCTTGGAACCGTCTACAGGAATCTGAACAAGCTCGTTGCCGATGGGTTCGTCGCAAGCATTCCGCGTGGACACGTCAAGACATACTCGAAACATCCCTTTCCAAACGTCCATTTCGAATGCGCCAAGTGCAGGCGGGTCTTCCGAGTGCCGCTCGACCTCAGGACATCCGAACTGTCGAAGAGGATCGGCATGGAGGTCACGAGGTGGGACCTGCATATGACGGGCACGTGCAAAGAGTGTGAAAGCAAGTGCACATAATGGAAGGCTTCCTGCCTTGGTATTGGTGCCTGTTCTGGTTCCTCGTCTCTCTGCCATTCCTTGCCTTGGGAGCCATGAAGATAAAGAGGATCTTCGCCGAGGATCCGATTCAGAAGCTGACGATCGCTTTGTCCGGGGCGTTCATCTTCATCTTCAGCGCCCTCAAGATCCCGTCGGTCACTGGATCCTCGTCGCATCCCACAGGCACGGGCCTTTCCACCGTGCTCAATGGACCGTTCGTCACCTCCGTTCTGTCGTTGATCGTGCTGACGTTCCAGGCGCTGCTGATCGCGCACGGAGGTCTCACGACTCTCGGCGCCAACGTCTTCTCGATGGGCATAGCAGGGCCGCTGATGGCTTACGCGATCTACAAGGTGATGCAGAAGGCGAATCTATCGATGGCCATGTCGGTCTTCACAGCCGCGGTTGTCGCAGATTTCTTCACCTATGTGGTGACCTCATTCCAACTAGCCCTGGCATACCCATCCGACGGAAGCGTCTTCGTCTCCTTCTACACCTTCTTCGTGGTGTTCGCAGTGACGCAGATCCCTCTTGCGATCGCCGAAGGCATACTCATCGTCATCTTCTTTGATTTCCTGGCCAGGACCAGACCTGAGACGATAAGAGACAAAGTGCGAAGGATAGAGAAGACCCCCAACTTCAGAGCTGTGTATGCTCTGGGGATCGCGTTCATAGCATTCATGATCGGAATTGCCGTGATCCTGAACCCGAGTTCGGGTTTCACCGGCACCGATGACCTCGGAAGCGAAATAATAAGCCAGGTCACAGGCGGGTTCACGCCCTGGATGGACTCTCTCTGGTCTCCGTCCCAGGTCCAGGTCTACTTCCTTCTTTTCGTTCAGGCCGCCCTTGGGATCGGTCTCCTTCTCCTTTTCCTTCGAAGGACAAGACGATCCAAAGAGAATAGGAACGAAGGAGGCCGAGATGTACTCCCGCCCAAAAGGACCGAGGGAACTGGGAACGTTCCCATCGCCGACATCGCGTTCTCATCCCCCGCACGCAATTGGCCCCCATTGGGAAAGCTTGCTTTGGTCCTCGCGCTGCTGTTGGTCTCCTTGGTCGCATCCTCAGTCTATGTCCCCGCGTTGGTGTTGTTGATAGGATTCGCACTGCTGCTCTACTCGACCCGCTTTCATTTGCCGCGCGTCCTCGTCCTGGTCATCCTCGATGCGATGATCGTGTTTGCGGTCAGTACCGTTGTCATCGCATTCGTAGTACAGGGGAGCGGAGCGCCTTTGATCCATTTCGAGGTGGGAGGTCTTATCCTGAACCTGTATCCGCAAGGAGCGGAGATCGCTCTCATGGTCCTGCTGAGAGCTACCGCGGGCCTGCTGGTGATGCTCTTCTTCGCCACTTCCACTCCCATTCCCCATCTGGCCCAGGCCCTCCGGCAACTCCACTTCCCCAGATACCTCACCGAACTGGTGGTCCTCGTCTACCGCTACGCGTTTCTTCTGCTGGAGCAGCTGGAGACGATGTACACCGCTGCACAGTGTCGTGTCGGATTCCGAGGGACAAGGAACAAGCTCCGCACGACCGGCAAGCTAGCGGTAGGCATGTTCATCCGCTCCATGGACGTGGCGGATCGTTCTCAGACCGCTCTCTACTGCCGCAATTTCAATGGCGAGTTCCCCGTCTTCAGGCAACCAGCGAAATTGAATGCCGCCTGGGTCGTGCTTCCCTTGTTCGTCTTCAGCTCCCTCTACGCTCTGAATTATCTGATCGCAAACCCCGCTATGATAGGACCGTGATCGTTTGACAGATCCCATAATAGAAACCCGCAATCTGACCTTCGAGTACTCGAACAGATGCGTCGCCCTCGACGACGTCTCACTGACGATACCTTTGGGAAAGAAGACGGTGATCTTGGGATCGAACGGATCTGGCAAATCGACCCTCTTCCTGCACTTCAACGGAATATTGAGGCCCCGGTCCGGTGAGGTGCATTTTGATGGAAAAACGATATCGTACACTTCAAAAGCCCTCACGGAGCTACGAAAGAAGATCGCCCTGGTGCTCCAGAATCCGGACGACCAGATATTCTCGACGACGGTAGAGGAGGATGTCGCTTTCGGACCGATGAACCTCTCTCTTCCAAGGGGTGAAGTCGAGAAGCGCGTCGAGGATTCGTTGCGGCTGGTCGGGCTTGAGGAGATGAGGGAGAGGCCGACCCAACAGCTCTCCTTCGGGGAGAGGAAGAGAGTGGCGCTGGCAGGCGCGCTTTCCATGAACCCGAAGGTTCTGATTATGGACGAGCCGACGGCTGGGCTCGACTCGAGAATGGTCAGGGAATTGATGGAGCTGGCAGATGAGCTGAACCAGAAAGGGATGACCGTCATAATGTCGACTCACGACGTCGAGATCGCATACTCGTGGGGGGACGAGATACGGGTCTTGCATCAAGGAAGACTGGAGTTCTCCGGTGCGCCCGAGGATCTCTTCAAGCACGAAGTCAAGGTGCATGACATCGGACTCGTTCCTCCTATGCTTTTTGAAATGAACCAATACCTTGTAAGAATGAAGGGGAAGGAAGAGAAGCCGTTCCCCAGGACCACCGCCGAGCTGGTCCAGAAGGTTTTTCATGGCGATACTAGAACAATCGGAAGCGGAACGATCGCGACGATAGGCATCGATTCTGATCCTAAGGAAGCGCTAGTGGTCACGCAGGGATACAAGGACGAAAGCAGGACGGTCGGGGCCTGCGGTACGAGAGCAAAGAGATATGTCGAGGAGAGGGAGATTCGCACGGACTATCGATTCAATGCCTTCGAGAACTCCGTGCTGGGAGCGAGCGAGGGGAGGGACTTCCTGCTCTACATCGATCAGCAGCTTGTTCCTTTGTTAGAGACCAAGTTCGAGAGACTGGAGAGGGAGTTCGGTCTCAAGATTCCGAGGAGATACGTCGAAGTGAAATGATCCTCGTGACACGCGTGGTGAACCCGTCAGATTTCGTCCGTCTAGCATCTAGTCTTATTAACAATCGTCAATAGATGGTTGTATCGTCCACGCTAATATTTATGTTGTGGAATCACGCTCTCTTAACGATATCTAACTCGCCAATTCATGGCGTTGGGGGGATTCTGTGACAAGAGAAGAGATTTTAGGGGGATTAGAAAAAGCTGTGGTGAGCGGAAATAAGGCTCTGGCCGTCAAAGACGCCAACTCAGCGTTGCATGCTGGGATCAAGGCCTTGGACGCCATCGACCACGGGCTCATCAAAGGCATGACCATCGTAGGTGACAAGTACGCCACCCACGAGATATTCTTGCCTCAGGTGTTGCTTGCGGCCGACGCTATGTACGGCGCTCTAGACGTGCTGTTGCCTCACCTTCCGGTCGAATCAGCGAAGAAGCGGATCGGGGTGACCATCGGTGTCATCGAAGGCGATGTGCACGACATCGGCAAGAACCTTGTAAAAACGATGCTCACGGCTGGAGGATTCAGCGTAACGGACCTAGGAAGGGACGTGCCGATTGACAACTTCATCCAGAAGACGAAGGAGAAAGATGCAAGCGTCGTTGCGATGAGCACACTCATGACGCCCACGATGGACGGGATGAAGCAGGTCATCGATGGACTGGTCGAATCGGGACTGAGAATGAAGGTGAAGACCATCATCGGCGGGGCGCCGTGTTCGCAGGAGTTCGCGGAGGACATCGGCTCGGACTTCTTTGGGATGAATGCCCAGGAAGCCGTGGAAAAGTTGAAGGGGGCGTTCTAAATGGTCAAGGCAATGAACCATCTCGAAAGATGCATGGCCTCGATAACTGACCAGCCGGTCGACCACTTGACGGCGTACCCAATCGCATGCGGTGTGAATAGACGGTTGCTGAGCACCCCGACGACATACGCGGAATGGGCATCCGACCCGAAGAAGTTCGCCGCAGGGTTCGTCGCGGGACAGAAGTACTTCGACTACGACTGGACATTCGGCCTGATGGACCTATCGGTCTGCGCTCACGACCTCGGTGCGAAGGTGAGGATGGACGAGCAGAACACGCCTTTCGTGACCGATCCGGTCATCAAGACACCCGAGGACTACGAGAAGCTGGTTGTCCCTGACGTTACAAAGGGAAGATGCGGCGTCATCGTCGAGGGCACAAGACTGTTCGTCGAGCAGTTGAAGAACACGATTGTCTGCGCCGGCTTCCTCGAGGGGCCGTTGCTGGTGCTGACGCAGTCGGCTGGGGCTGAGAAGGTCTTCATGGACATGTACAACAACAGGAGTGCGGTCCATAAGGCGTTGGAGACTATCACGGAATTAGATGCCGAGATGGTGAAGGGTTTCGCCACCACAGGCTGCGCTGGACTTGCATGGGACTACCTATGGGGCAGCTACTCTTGCCTCGGTGACAAGGAATATGATGAGTTCGAGGGGCAGCAGAAGTACGCTGGCAGGCTGAACAAGATGACGGCGGACAACGGCATGGCGTTCTGTATACACAACTGCGCGGACCTACCACACCTGGACACTCAGATCAAGGGGATGAAGCCGGTCATCTACAGCATGGCGTACTATGCGTTGATACCTGGCTCGCCGTCTCCGAAAGAGGTCATCGGTAAGGGATACTGCGACGGAACCCTGGTCGGCGGAAACATCGACCCGCAGCAGTTCGTCAGAGCGAGCGTGGAGAAGATCCAGAAGACAACGATGAACCTCCTACAGGAGGTAAAGACAGCTCTCTGCGCAAAAGGCCTTCACTCGAGATATGTCGTCGCAAGCGGCTGCGAGGTACCGCCCGCTCTCATCACCAAGCTGGAGAACATCAAGGAAGTCGTCGACACGACCAAGAAATACGGTCAGGTCGAGTGCGGTTGAAACTGATTGGCGCAACGCGCCATCATTCTTTCTTTTTTTTCCAATTTCATTTTTCTGGCCAATGACCGAAACATTAACATGAGCCCTATCACCATTAGCCGTCGGAAGTGATAGGATGAAGATCGCTCAGATAGCGGGCTTTCTTGGTAGCGGGAAGACGACGTTGCTCATCACCGTCTCGAAGGACCTCGTCCAAAGGGGTCACAGGATCGCGATCATCGTCAACGATGTCGGTGAGATTAACGTCGATGCGAAGTTCGTCGAGTCGTACGGCCTCAAGGCAAAAGAGATATCCGGAGGGTGCATCTGCTGCCAGATCGCTGGATCGTTCGCGAACACCCTTGCGATCCTTCATAACACTTTCAAACCAGACATCGTGATCGTCGAGCCGTCCGGGGTCGCGATACCGTGGG
>JAJRAG010000138.1 GCA_028682925.1 Methanomassiliicoccales archaeon | reverse complement strand
GCAAGGCATTTTGGGGCTACACGGATCCTTCTCGTCGGCTTCGACTTTGTCAACGCCAGGATGCAGAGGGGTAAGGACATGGACGTGAAAAGGAGGAAGCTCGAATGGGCTCACAGACTCATATTCGAACTGAATCCTGCGAAGGTGATGCTCTCGACGCCATAGAACCGGTGACTCTGTAGGCTTGTCTTGACATTCGCGGCTCCCTGTTCGAACGGGGGGCGATATCGTTATGCGGGTCTGACGGTGCCCTGACGATAGTCCGGTCATCGAACGATTGTCGAATACTGCTTTTCAATGATGACTGGCCTTCGCTTTTCTTTCTCAAAATCTATTTATAGCAACAAAGTCCTATGGACGAACCAGTCTCCCAAACCATGCTTTTTGGGGAGAAGGAGGAAACCAAAATGGAAGGTGAAGGCGAAAGACTTCCTAAGGAGGGGGGCGGCAAAGGATCGATGACGAAGATCATCGCGGCAATCGTCGTGATCGTCGTTGTCGTCGCTGCAATCGGCGCTGCGCTCATCCTTATGGGAGGAAAAGAAACGGCGAACAAGCTACCTACTGCAAATTTCTCAGCTAGTTCTACGTTGGTACAGGTTGCAGAGTCTGTGACTTTCAATGCTTCCGCCAGTGCGGACACTGATGGTAGCATTGTGAACTACTCTTGGATGTTTGGTGATGGAGGAGAGGTAAGTGTTACGACGAGCGAGCTGATAACGCATGCCTATGATTACCCAGGTGTGTATCTTGTCGTTCTCACCGTTGAGGATGACAAGGGAGCCACGACGACTGGTTGGAGCACACCACTGCGCGTTGAAGTGCTCAACCCGGTCCCCGAAGCCCCGGACAACGATACCCTACCATTTGCTCTAGCGGCCGCAAGTGATGGAGTGATTCAGAACAACACCGTCATTTCGTTTGACGGCAACTCCTCTGGAGCATACACGATGCTATGGGATAATGATAGCAAAGTATGGTATCTTGCCTTCGGCCCGGAAAACTTGGATGAGGTCGAGTGGCACTTCGGCGATGGATCTGCTGTTGTTTCTGGGAACATCAGCGTAGCAGGATTTGTATCACACACCTACACGGGCAACGGCAATATCTATGCGAGCTATGCCGTCGTGACGGGCATACATAGCACCGTCCAGCGCTACTACAACACCGTTGTTGTACTACCGCTTGGTGGTACGGGTGCTGCAGTGAAGAATCCCAACACATTCACGACAACCGAGTTCGGTGAGCCCCAGTCTCTTGATCCAGCTTGGGATTATGAGAGTGCTGGAGGAGAGATTCTGCAGAATGTGTACGAGACCTTGGTTACCTACGACCATGAGAGCACAAGCGATATGGTGCCAGTGCTAGCAACAGAGGTGCCGACCGTCGCGAACGGAGGAGTAAGCCCGGACCTGAAGAATTATACGTACCATCTCCGTGCGGGTGTGAAGTTCCACTATACTGCCGGAACAATGACCGCTGAAGATGTGGCATACTCCTTGAAGCGCGTCCTCATCATGAATGATCCAGAAGGACCTGGATTTATGCTCGGTGGGTACATGATACCTGGCTGGAGACCTGGAAACATAACCTACACCGCGATTGGTCCGATCGATGATGCGATTGAAGTCGTGGACTCAATGACGTTAACTCTCCACTTGATCACTCCGATGCCGTTCTTCAACCAAATCATGGCCTACACAGTGGCTTCGATCGTACCCAAGGCATTTGTGGAAGCTAACGGCGGAGTCGTTCCACTGGAGCGAAATGAGTTCATGAACAGGAACTGCGACGGTACTGGACCATTCAAGTTGATTGAATGGGCGCCAAACCAGCACATCATCATGCAACGGTTCGATGATTACTGGCAGCAGGAGAAGGCCAAGCTGGAATTCGTCATCATAAAGAAGGCAAACGACTATGGAACGAGATTGATGCTGCTGAAATCCGGACAGGCTGACGCCGCGGTCATGCCCATATCCCACAGAGCTGACATGGAGAACAATGCCGACATAGTTTTGTCGCTGAAACCGACATTGTCGGTCCTCTTCATGTACATGACGGCTGATATCGAACCTGGAACCATTGATATTGGGAACATCCCATTGACGTTCTTCAACGATATCAACGTCAGGAAGGCATTCTGCTATGCTTTCAACTATGATGAGTTCATAAGAACTCAGACGTTGGGGACTGCTCTAAGGGCTAATGGTCCAATAGTGCAGGGTCTGATGGCATACGGTAATACACAATTCTACGATCCGACCATACCGATGTATGACTTCAACCTGACGAAAGCAGCGGATTACCTGAAGATAGCTCAGGACCCGAGACACCCTGGTCAGACTTATGCTGAAACCGGGTTCACCCTGAACCTCTTCTACAACGCAGGCAATTTGGGCAGGCAAGCCGCAGGCCTAATGATCCAGGATGGGTTCACTGCGATGAGCAAGAACGCGACGCTGGGGATTACTGGAACCTTCACGGTTACAGTAAACGCTCTTGACTGGCCGACTTTCCTCAACGCAAGAACGGCTAGGAATCTACCGTGCTCCATCATCGCTTGGGGGGCAGACTATCCTGATCCCGACGACTTCGCCTACCCGTTGCTGCACAATGATGGCTCGTTCCCGTACTTCTCAGGCCAGTACAACGACACACTGTCCGCGATGATAGAGGATGCCGCGAAGGAACTCAACCAGACAAAGAGGATTCCGATGTACAGCAACATCTCATTGGCAGCCTATGACAACGCGTACCTAATGTACCTTGACCAGCCCACTGCGTTCTTCAGCCTGCGTTCCTGGGTCCATGGTTGGTTCTACAACCCGATGCATTCGCTCTATCTGTACTATGAGATGTACAAAGCATGAGGATCTTGTGTAAACCCCAATAAACTCTTTCCCTTTTCTTAAATTTGCTTGCATGCATCCAGCTTCAATTGTGATTTGCTAGTCCCGAGGCATTTCGTTTGTTCTGGCCCTTGAGAGAAATCTTTTATAGCACGATGCTGTTCCATCCAATCTGAACGCCGGGGGGTGACCATACTCTGAAGCTCCGAGTTTTCATAATCAGACGACTCTTGCTTCTAATCCCAGTGTTGCTGGGCGTCTCAATATTCGTTTTCTCACTAACAAGGATGGCAGGCGATCCTGCCGCGGCATACAACCAATCGGACAGGCCGCTCAGCGAGGCGGCGAGGAATGCGATAAATGAGAGATACCATTTGAATGATCCAGTCTATGTGCAATACTTCTATTGGCTGGAGGGAGTGATCGGGGGTGATTGGGGATACTCCCCCACGGCAAGGTTGCCTGTGACGGAGGCGATCGGGAAGTTCTTCCCTGCTACTTTCGAATTGACAATGATCAGTATATTGATCGCGATCGTGATTGGAATCGCGCTCGGTACAATATCCGCCGTTAGAAGAGATACCCCTGCCGACCACGCCACGAGAATCATGGCTTTGTCTGGTGTCTCACTACCAGTATTTTGGCTCGGACTTATGTTGCAGTTCATTTTCGGATTTTCTTTGAAATGGTTACCTTTAGATGGCAGATATGACACTAATCTATCTCTGCTGGCCGGCAACAGGATTCATGAGTACACTGGATTTCGTTTGATCGACACGATTTTGAACGGAAATTGGACCATGTTCGGCGATGCTTTCCTGCACATAATCCTGCCTGCGATAACTCTCTCATTCGGGACGATTGCGATCGTTACGAGGATAATGAGGTCAAGCATGCTTGAGGTCATGAACCTGGATTATGTCAGAACGGCTCGTTCAAAGGGTTTGCCTGAGCGACTTGTGATAAGAAAACACGCTCGCCGCAATGCCATGATACCGACCACTACAGTGATAGGGTTGTCATTCGGTGGTCTGTTGAGCGGAGCTGTCTTGACGGAGTCGATATTTAGCTGGCCCGGGTTGGGTCGATGGTCTGCGAGCGCAACGCTGAGCAACGACTGGAATGCGATACTCGGTTTCACTTTGCTGGCCGCTTTCATCTATGTTGTGGTCAATTTGGCTGTGGATGTCCTTTACGCGTACCTTGATCCACGAGTAAGACTGGAGTGAGAGAATGGTCGACGAATCGGCAGGCAATGAGAAACGCCGTCTCTTCCGCGACACGATCAGACTCCTGAGGAAATCCCTTCAACCAAGACTCCGAGAGTTCAGGTTTTCTCTGTTCCTCATGAGAAAGAGCCTCCTTGCACTCATTGGTCTGATAATCGTCATAGCTATGGTGCTGCTTGCGATTTTCGCTCCAGTGCTTGCACCTCCCAGACCGAACGCTGACCCGATGCAAATACCTAGGGATTACGAGCTTCCGAAGCCTCCGGGCGCTGGGGGGCACTTGCTAGGCACTGGACTGTTGGGAGCTGATATGTACTATGGCATAATATGGGGTTCTAGAACCTCCATAACAATCTCCTTATTCGTGGTTGTGACGGCAACGGTCATCGGTCTCTTTCTGGGTGCAGTTTCCGGATACTATGGGGGTGCGATTGACGAGATTCTCATGAGAGTGACGGATATCTTCCTTTCGATTCCAGGATTGATTCTTGCCATGGCTGTTGCGGCAGTTCTCACAAGGAGTCTGGAGAACATCATGTTGGCTCTGACGGTCGTATGGTGGCCACCCTACGCAAGATTGGTCAGAGGACAAGTACTGTCTGTTCGGGAAAGCACCTTCGTGGAAGCTGCTAGGGCGGTAGGGGCGAAGAGATCTAGGATACTCTTCCGGCACATTGTGCCCAACTCCTTGGCGCCGATAATTGTGAACATGACCATGGACTTCGGGGTGGTGGTCCTGGTCGCTGCTGGCCTTAGCTACATTGGATTCGGAGCCCCAGCAGGTTCGGCCGAGTGGGGCAAGATGGTCTCGGACGGTCAGGAATGGTTCCTCAGCACAACAGTATACAATGGACAGGAATACAACCCGTGGTGGATGGTCACATTCCCAGGTCTGATGATATTCGTATTCGTCATGGGCTTTAACTTGCTGGGCGATGGACTCAGAGACATAATGGATCCCCGCCTTAGGAGATAACATAATGACTGAGAACGGCGTGTTGCTCGAGGTAGAAGACCTTTACACGAACTTCTACACATACCAAGGCGTTGTCAAAGCTCTTGATGGCATAAGCTTCAAGATCAACAGAGGAGAAGTCTTCGGATTGGTTGGAGAGACTGGTTGCGGTAAGAGCGTTACCGCGAATTGCATATTGAGACTTATCCCAATCCCGCCGGGCAAGATCGAGCGCGGACGGATACTGTTCGGAATGACCCAGGAAGTCCATGCCAAGAAGGGAGAGTTGGAGGCGAAACTGGAATCTCTTGAGTCAGATGGCAAGAAGGACTCCGAAGACTACAAGAACCTCAAGAAGGAGCTTACAAAGATCATCAGAGAATATGATCTGCTTTCAAGAAGCGACGCATACATGCGAAAAATCCGCGGCAAGTATATATCGATGATATTCCAGGAGCCTATGAGCGCGCTCAACCCTGTCTTCAACTCGGGCGACCAGATATCGGAGACCTTGATCCTTCATGAACGGAAAAGCTTGGCCAATGCTGTAATTGCTGACATCGATTCAAGAATCAGTACGTCAAGCTCATTGGGTGGATTGAGGAAAGCTTCCCTGCGATTCTACAGGAGGTTCTATGTCATGATGCAGAAGGATCCAGATTCTCTCGCCCTCAGAATTGTCTCCAGAATCCCTCTGCTCCGGAGATATGAGAGGCCAATGAAGAACGAGGCCTTGAAGCTCGCTGAGAAGATGCTCGAGCTCGTAAGGATACCGGACCCGAGCAATGTGCTCCGCTCATTCCCATATGAGCTGAGTGGAGGCATGCAGCAGAGGGTCATGATCGCGATGGCGCTCGCCTGCAAACCTCAGCTTCTGATCGCGGACGAGCCGACTACGGCTCTCGATGTCACTATTCAAGCTCAGATCCTCAAGATCATGAAGGACCTTCAACAGGAGACCGGTACGTCGGTTCTGCTAATCACACACAATCTGGGAATCGTCGCCGAGACCTGCAGCCGTGTCGGTGTAATGTACGCGGGCGTCATGGCGGAAATCGGACCTGTCCGTTCGATATTCAAGGAGCCTCTTCATCCGTACACGCAAGGCCTCATGAACTCTCTCCCGCGGTTGCTGACCGGGGCCTCTAGACTCGAGACCATACCAGGAAGTGTTCCCAACCTCATTCATCCGCCATCCGGTTGCAGATTCCACCCGAGATGCCCCTATGCAATGGTGGTCTGCAGGGAGAAGAAGCCTCCCATGATCGAAATCAGGCCGGATCATTTCACGTCCTGCCACCTCTACACGGGGGTGAGCTGATGGAAGAGATACTGGTTGAAGCCAGGGGGCTCAAGAAGTACTTCCCTATAAGGGGGGGACTCCTGAAGAAACAAGTCGCGAGCATCAAGGCTGTCGATGGAATAGACATCTACATCAAAAAAGGTGAGACCCTTGGCCTCGTCGGAGAAAGCGGCTGCGGTAAGACGACTGCTGGGAGATGCCTTCTTCTTCTGACAAAACCAACGGATGGTCACATCTACTATAAGATGCCAGAGGACGTCAGAAAGCAGATAATTCAGCTGCAAGAGTCTCTCGAGATTGCGAAAAAGAGCGAGAACAAACCCGAGATCGACAGATTGACCTCCGAGATTGAGGAATTGAACGACAAACACTCTCTGGAAAGCAGGACGAGCGACGACCTCAGGAGACTGCGCCAGGAGATGCAGATAGTGTTCCAGGATCCCTTCTCGTCCCTCAATCCCAGAATGCTGATAAGAGATATTGTCGGTGAACCCCTCTTGATCCATGGCATTGCAAAAGGGGAAGAGCTTCGGGAGAGAATTGTCAATTTGCTCGAGAGAGTTGGACTGAACCCTGAACATCTCTACAGATATCCTCATGAGTTCAGCGGAGGACAGCGACAGAGGATAGGGGTCGCTCGCGCCCTGGCTCTGAATCCCGATTTCATCGTGCTCGATGAGCCGACGTCGGCCCTTGATGTCTCCGTTCAGGCTCAGATACTGAACATGCTGAATGATCTCCAGGCAGAACTCGGGCTCACATATCTATTCATATCGCACGATCTCAGCACGATCAGGTACATGTGCGATCGCATAAGCGTCATGTACCTCGGAAAAATAGTCGAGTCAGCGCGAAAGGAGGATTTGTTCGTCAGGCCGCTGCACCCGTATACGGAGGCCTTGCTTTCTGCCATACCTATTCCGAATCCAGATCTGAAACGGGACAGAATTGTCCTCGGTGGAGATATACCGAGTCCCGCGAACCCGCCGGCGGGATGCCGTTTCCACACTCGATGTCGCTATAGAGAGGCAATCTGTGAGCGTGAAGAGCCCGCCCTTATCGATAAGGGAGGAGAGCATTTCGTGGCTTGTCACTTCCGCTGACTGTGGAATGGACCATGGCAAGGAAGCGGTTGATAAAAATCGAACAGGATTCCCTTGAGCCAGAACCAGTTCCCGGGTCTGATGAAGAGAGTTCAAGCAAGGACAGAAACGAGACCTGGAGCGCATGGTTCAAGAGAACCTATGCCAGATATTGGTACGTGATAGGCTGTGGATTCTTGGATATCTTTGCGACTCTCGAGACGGCGAGGAGTAGTCCACCAGAATACTCGTTGACGCTGCCCATCATGTTGTTTCTTGCATTGATTATAGCGGAATTGTACTTGTACACCAAGATATGGAGACACTCGAAAACGTCCTCCAAGTGAGGACGTGAATATAACCTTCTTATAGCGGTCAGGAATAATCTAACACGATGGCTGACAACCTCTTGGTGATGGTCTCGATTGCCACCGCCCTGATGCTGATTCTTCTCTTATTCTACTTGCAGCGGTTGCTGAGAGTCACCATCGCTGACCTCTGGGAGAACGAGTCTATCGAGACGCCTTTGACAATAGGTCTTGGCCTCGTGTTCTTCGCCATTTTGCTCTCCTTCATCGACATTGGAATCGTCCAAGATCCGGTACCACTAAGCATAAACGTCACAGGCGCGATCATCCCATTATTCATCTCGGTCTACATCATTGCATCGAAGAGAGTCAATTTGGTCGCGGCACTCGCGTCTATTTTGATAGTGGCTCCCATGGCCTTCCTGGTCACATCGGTCTCATCTGAGGCTATCACGGTGAATATCGTCCTTTGGCTTCTTCCAGTTGCTGTTTCCGGAGTCTTGGGGTACTTCTGGGCCAAGAACAAGGAACAACTTAGCTCTGCGTCCTTAGCTTATTTTGCCGCAAGCATGGGAATGTTTATCGGTGGGGATCTCGCAAGAATACCCACCTTCGTATCTGCCGGGGGACACTCATTGATACTTGGAGGAAGCGGCTTGATGGACTTCGTGTTCCTCGCTGGGCCATTCTCAATCGCCGTGCTTTGGGTGACGTATGGAATCTGGGCTCTGTTGAAGAAAAGGTCGACTTTCAGGAATCTGATACCAGGACACGGTTTGCAGTGAGATGGATAGGCGTCCGATTCTTCATCCAATATTTATATGACCCTGTATTGCCATGCGGGGTCCGGGGAGCAGTTGACAGTAGTCAGTATGGACGACGTCGTGATGGCGTTGAGAAACACCTTAGGGAAGAAAGGGATGGCGGAGAGCGACATCAAGAGACTCGCCGAGTACTTGATGAGCTTTTTCGGATACACAAGTGAGGTCATCGACAATCGACTTACCTCAGAGGATCGCGACGTGTTCTATATGCTAGAAGAAGAGGGACTCCTTACCACGACCCAGGAAGAGGTTCATCTAAAGAAGGGGAAGCTTTGGAGGATCCACTACTGGATCCTCAAGAACGATCAAATCCTGAGACTGGCCCGCCAGAATGAGGAAGCGCAGAAGCGGATGGACGACACCTCAGCAATCTATGATGAGATATCTGAAGAAGTCTGGAACAGAGAATGAGCTCTGCGATTACTCGACCACAGCGGAAATGAATCCTTTAATAGTACTTTTCCATTAATCTGCCCAGAGGAACCTGATGAACGCGTATCTGATAGCGGGATTGATATTCGCCATCTATATCGTCGTTCTCTACATTCTTAAGAAGAAAGGGGTCCTCGAGAAACATAGCATCCGCACCTATGGCCCTTTGGTCATGTGGAGGA
This sequence comes from Methanomassiliicoccales archaeon, assembly GCA_028682925.1. Classification (GTDB taxonomy): domain Archaea; phylum Thermoplasmatota; class Thermoplasmata; order Methanomassiliicoccales; family JACIVX01; genus JAJRAG01. The sequence goes on along the minus strand of JAJRAG010000138.1, from coordinate 3,352 downwards.
CACAGAGAGGCAAGGATATCATAGAACGCCTCGCCAGGCCAAAAAGGTTCTGGAGGGGCTATTCGATAGTTGCGAAAGCGATATGTGTAGCGGTCATGATTTTCATAATGGCCCTTCTTCTTTGGGAAGCCACACTGGTTACCAGCATTCCAGCGGATAAGGCGCCTAGCCCAGAGATGATGTTGGGCATTCCGGGCATCAACCCGATCATACCAATCTGGTATGGCATACTCGGTCTTGTCGTCGCGATAATAGTGCACGAGTTCGCCCATGGCATCCTTACAAGGGTAGGTGGGATGCCACTAAAATCATTAGGTCTGGTTTTCCTTGTAATACCTCTCGGAGCTTTTGTCGAGCCAGATGAAGGAGAGTTGGAGAAGAGCGAGAAGAAAAGAAGGACGAGCGTGTATGCTGCGGGGCCGGCTGCGAACGTTATTGTCGCTATCATATGCGCTTTGTTGTTCTCTTCGCTGTTCCTTTCCTCAGTTGCCCCCGCAAGGGAGGGGCCAGTGGTACTGAGCGTAGCGGATGATGGACCAGCAAGCCATGCCGGTTTGGCATTTGGATCTCAAATCGTGAGAATCGACGGGATGAGCGTCGTCAGCAGGGACGATTACGAGAACTTCACTGCCCCTCTCCCCGGAGAGAATGTGACGGTCGAGTACTACTTCTCCAATTCGTTGTATTCGAAAGAAGTCCAATCAGGAGTTGTCGTCACACAGACTTCATCGGGACTCCCCGCCGCTGATGCTGGGATAATGACAGGCATGATAATCGCTTCATTGAATGATACGGTAATACGGAATTACTCCGACATGAAAGCGGCGCAGTCTGTGACCCGTCCCTATCAGACAGTCAATGTCACTGTCCTTGCCTACTACACTGGTACCGGGAAGTTCGAAGTTTTCAGAGACATAAGTGAGATAACCCTCACGAGCAGGAGAGAGTATCTTCTGAAGACCGCCCCAGAGATGGTCGGACCGGACTTCAAGGACGTCGGATTTCTTGGATTGAACACAGCATACCTCGGAGCATCGGTGAACTCGCCCGAGGTGGTAGTGAGACGCCTAGCCAATCCTATGTACGGGGTGGGAAGCATCGACGATGCGATCTCGTCCACACTTTACTATCTCGCACTTCCATTTGCTGGCCTCGCTCCGATCCCTTCCCCTGTATCGGATCTGTTTGTGCCGACTGGCGCGTTCGCAGGAATCCCTACTGAAGTTTTCTGGGTCGCCTCCAATTGCTTATATTGGATTTTCTGGATCAATATCATGGTCGGATTGACCAACGTCCTCCCAGCGGTTCCGCTCGACGGAGGATATCTATTTAGAGATTGGCTCGATTCGTTGGTTCTGAGGATCAAGAAGAATGCGACCGAAAAGGACAGAGAGAAGTATGTGGCCGGAATAACCTATACTCTGGCTCTATTCGTGCTGTTCCTCATAATCTGGCAGTTGATAGGACCGAGATTCTTCTGAGGTGGAATCGATCGGGAGATTCACCTTTGAAGCTCACCGCACACGGGACACAGCTCATAATCCAGTGCATTGAGATTGGAGAATATGTCGAACATATGTCCACAGGATTTGCATTTGACCAGAGCTATGAAAGGCGCCTTGAAACGTTTGCACTCGAGCACTCTCCCGGACTGCACAGCTACGCATGATTCGACTGCGCAATTGTCACATAGGCTTCTCCTGTTCACGTTCACGATGAGGTGCTCGCCGACTTTCACTCTTGTCATTTCCTGCATCACTTCATCCAGTTCTTGTTGCGTGGCGAAATACCTGTCGACCGAGTATTTCAACATTGTTCATTGTCCTTCATAAGATCTTGCGGATCAGAGGAGTATCATCACTCACACCTTGAGCACCAATGGCAAAAGAATCTTTGATAGGCGATCAAGAGAGTAGAATAGAAAAATGATTGCCGGCGGGGGGGAGGATCGATCATACGACGTTGTTTCTCACTCGGTACTAGGAAATCCAGACAATTATCTTCTAGGTTCAATCAAAAAGAATTGATGGTAAAGGGCAAACCCTTTCCTTTCTTTTTCTTCCCGATCTGCCGTCAAAACTGTCAGTGTCTGCGTCAGATTGTGCGGGGAGGCAAACGATTTATCTACTCAGCCGTGAATCAAACCAAACGGGGATCAGTAATATCTTTAGTTAGACAGCCATTCGAGGTGCGGATGTGACTGACGAGCCCGAGAATCGTGATGAGCAAGAAGACACGATACCGGGAGAAGTAATCCAATTTCATATAGTCTTGTTCGAATGCGCTATGAATGTGTTCAGAGCCCTGCTCAAGGAAGTGGGGGCAATTCGCTCCCTTGAAGCCATCAGGCCACTCAATAAGTACGCTGGAGGCATCCTCGCTAGCCAAGCAAAGGGAAGGTTCGACCTGAAAAGAATCGATGCGGAGGCGGTTGCGATGCCATACTATTGGTGCCACACTGGAACCTCTGGTGGCTACATTAAGCCTATGGAGATCAGGGATGGGAAAGCGATTGTTGAGTTGAACTTCTGCCCTACTCCCGCTATCAACGCGCCACCGGAAGCTTGCATTGCGATTTCTCACTACGCTGCAGAGGGTATTTGTGAAGCGGTCAATCCCGACTACGAATATATCTTCACCCATCACTTGTCAAAAGGTGATGATTGCTGTCGCTATGTCGTGAAAAAGAAGTCCGACAAGTTCAGCCTAGACAATCCTGGAAGATTGGAAAGGACTGTTCCAGTACCCAGATTGTCCCTGGAGGAGCAGTATCTGATTTCGACATTAGTGTGTTTCGGACAACTCGGCATCATGACATCGGCGTCCGTTGGTTTGATCGGCTCCGAGCGTACCATGGAGGTAGGGGCACCGCTTGCGAGAGAAACAGGACTCAGGATCGGGAACGAACTGAAAGGTAGTGAATCCGAGAAGAGCGGCCTCTCAACGGTCAGAGACAAACTAGATTTCATCTGTTCCGCGCTAGGACAGAACGGAACCCCAGCAACGATAACGGATTCCAGTATTGAAAAGGAGATCACAGACTGCCCACTACAGGAATACTACACGCAGTTTCCTTTCTGGCCGCAAGGCATACCTGAGGTGTGCAAACATCTAGAGGGGGTGCTCAATGGGGTCTGCGAGGCCATCAACCCCGATTACGAGTTCGCCTATGATCGCATGATAAGCAATGGTGACAAGACCTGCCATTGGGTGGTGAGGAAGAAGGGAAAGCTAGCTAAGGAGAAGCCCAAGGAAGAGACGCCTTCGGACGACCCGATGAAGATTCTTAAGATGCGATTTGCCAAGGGAGAGATCTCAGAAGAAGAGTACAGAAGACAAAAAGTCGTGCTCT
>JAJRAG010000137.1 GCA_028682925.1 Methanomassiliicoccales archaeon | reverse complement strand
GGTGTCTGAGAAGTTCTCCTCATCCATATCAATCGCTATGATTGGCACCTTGTCATTATCACACAATTCAAGGACCTTAACGAAACACGGAGGAGGTAACACGACCTTCCCAAAAGTCGCCAGATTCTCAGCGTAGACTATTTCGAGCTCGCTCGGCTCATACTTGTCATAGTCCTCCTTCTTCCTGAGCCCTTCAAGCTCCTCCGCCGAGATCGAGACCGCGACAGCATCCGGTTTCACTTTTGAGAACGCATTCGAGACCGAATCCGCCTCCGATTCTAGACCCTTCACGACCGGAAGGATCGCAACAACTGAACCATCCAGTTCAACGCTTCTCATATGATCCACTTCGGGAAATGACCAGGTCGAACAGCTTGTCCGATTCGTCCATCTTCTTGAGCTCATCCTTTCCGATGAGCGGGGTGCCTCCTATGCTGCACCTGTTCCTGACGCGTTCTATAAAGATCACAGACTTGCGCTCTGTGATCTTTGATATGTCCCCGACCGCGTGGGCCTTCTCAACGAGCCTGCTCTCGTCCTTTCCAAGTCCCGTCAGCATCAGCGTACGGTCATGGCTTGTAAGTGCCTCGAACGGGCACTTCACAGTCGGAACTATCGAGTATCCCAGACGATCAAGAATACCGAACACTTCCTGGCCGAACACATCGAGCTTGTTCAGGTCCACTAGATGCTGTCCGGTTCTCGAATTGTAGATGAAAGGGTCAAGAGGGACGACTAGCAGCTCATTGAGATAATTCTCGAGCCTTGTCGCGACATCGATCATTGCACCCATGCCAGATTCGTACATCTGAATCGTCCTTCTCGATACGCCGGCCACTTCCGCCAATGTGCCGAGGCTGATATTCCTCTCCTCCCTCAGCTTCCTGAGCAGTTCACTGTCGAGCTTGACGTAAAGGCCGCCTGGGGCGGCGAAGATGAACGGCGGGATGCCCTCGAGGACGAAGTCAGAAAGCGTATCGACCGAGATGATCGGGATTCCGAACCTGGAATAGACTATACCTTCCTCCATCTCTCCGGAACCGGTCCTCTCTCCGACGACCAACGGCGAGGCCTCCAGCGCCTCCGCAAGGACCTTCAACTCCTCCGCATTCTCCTTCGAGAAGGAATCGATGTTGCTTAGGACCTTCATTATCAGAAGTATCTTGTCTCTTCTAGCGACTACGTCAAAGCTTACTCTGCGCATGACAATAGTCCTAGAGACGTAGAATCCTGCTTTGGCCAGGATGTCTCTGACGTTCTCAATCAGATCTTCCCTGTACACGCTATTTAACAAGCCGAGCTTCTATATAATCCTTCTTCATCGGAAATGAATGATGGCCTAAAGACCCGCTCGTTGGTCTGGAGCATAACCCGGTGAGTGCAAAGGAGGTTTCCTCCGGCCCACTCAATATCCTCTTTCTTGGTCCAGGCAGTCCCATCAGGATTCTCACCTTGTCCTTCACCTGACGTATTCGAAGTCCTTCATGATCTTGTTGTATTTGGTGAGATCAGTGCGGGACGTAGGTCTGACCTTCTCCATCGCTTCGAGGAAGGCTTTCATGCCTACCCGCTCATTCTGCAACGAGTCCTTTGAGAGGTCTCCGCCCTTCGCGACGACCGCGCGGATCGCGAGCATTATCCCCTCGTTCACGAGCGCGGAAAGGTCCGCACCGCTGTATCCATCAGTTCGCTTCGCCAGGTCCGCCACGTCCACGTCCTTCGCCAATGGCTTGTTCTTCAAATGAATCTCGAGTATCCTCTTCCTGCCCTCCAGGTCGGGCATGGGTATGTGGACCAGGCGATCGAACCTTCCCGGTCTCATAAGGGCGGGATCTATCATGTCCGGCCTGTTGGTCGCTGCTATGACGACCACGTTGTGAAGGCTCTCAAGCCCGTCCATTTCGGTCAGAAGCTGACTTATGACTCTCTCCGTGACGTGACTATCGAAGCCCCCTCCCCTGGTCGGAGCGATCGAATCGATTTCGTCCATGAACACTACGCATGGAGCTGCCTGCCTCGCTTTCCTGAAAGTCTCCCTGACGGCCTTCTCGCTCTCCCCTACCCACTTGCTCAGGAACTCAGGGCCTTTGACGTTGATGAAGTTCGCCTCGCTCTCCGTTGCCACCGCTTTGGCGAGCATGGTCTTTCCAGTCCCTGGCCCACCGTACAAAAGGATGCCCTTCGGAGGGGTGGCGTTCATGTAGTCGAAAAGCCCGGCATATTTGAGCGGCCACTCGACCGCTTCCCTTAGCTCCCTTTTCGCATCTTCCAGGTCACCGATGTCGTCCCATCTGAGGTTGGGTGACTCGATCAGTACCTCTCTTAGGCTCGAGGGCTGCATCTCTCTAAGGGCGGCGAAGAAATCCTCTTTCTTTACATTGATCTTATTGAGGATCTCCATCGGGATGCTCTCCATTTCAAGGTCCATCTCCGGAACTATCCGGCGCAGGGAGTGCATGGCGGCCTCTTTGCATAGCGCGGCGAGGTCCGCTCCGGCGTATCCATGTGTAAGGTCTGCAAGCTTCTCGAGATCCACATCTCCATCCAGAGGCATCCCTCTTGTGTGGATCTGGAGTATCTCGAGCCTTCCGTTGCGGTTCGGAATGCTTATCTCTATCTCCCTATCGAACCTTCCCGGCCTCCTGATGGCGGGGTCCAGCGCGTTCGGTCTGTTCGTGGCACCTATCACGACGACCTTGCCTCTAGACTCGAGCCCATCCATTAGAGCTAGGATCTGGGCCACGACCCTTCTTTCTGTCTCGCCTGTGACCTCGTCCCTCTTTGGGGCGATGGAGTCAATTTCGTCAATGAATATGATGCTAGGGGCGTTCTCCTCCGCCTCCTTGAATATCTCTCTCAGCCTTTCCTCGCTCTCCCCGTAGAACTTGCTCATGATTTCGGGGCCGCCAATGGAAGTAAAGTTGGCGTTTGTCTCGCCTGCTACGGCTTTGGCAAGAAGGGTCTTGCCGGTGCCAGGAGGTCCGTGCAGTAGAACACCTTTCGGTGCCTCAACTCCCAGGCGTTCGAAGAGCTCGGGGTGCTTGAGGGGCAGTTCTATCATCTCCCTGACCTTCTTGACCTCGTCACCCAGTCCACCGATGTCTTCGTAGGTCACCTTCGGTATGTTGGTGGTGCCCTCCTTCACGGGCTTTTCACCGATCTTGACTTCGGTGCTTCGTTGCACGATGACGGCGTCCGATGATGGAGCATAGGAGACGACAACGAGATCGATTCGCCTTCCCATGACATTGATCTCGATGACGTCACCTCGTGTGACAGCTCTGCCCTCCAAGGCCTGGTTCAGATACTCTTCTCCTCCCATTATCCTCAGCGGTTCCGTCGGGGCGAAGGTGATTTTCTGAGCCTCTTTCACTGCGAGCTTCTTGACGGCCACCTTCTCGTCCATGCTTGTCTGCGCGTTCCTCCTGATCGTACCGTCTATTCTTATCGTACCTCTGTTCGCATCCTCTGGATATCCTGGCCAGACTATAGCGACCGTCCGCTTCTTTCCTTCAATCTGAATGACGTCGCCTGCTGCAAGACCGAGGGCGCTCAGCACCTCAGGGTCTACGCGGGCGATGCCTCTTCCTGCGTCCTTTGACTTTGCCTCGGCGACCTTCAGGATCTTCTCCGACGAATCCATCTTTCAACTCACTTCCATTGTTCTATTGTGTCGAGCTCCTATTTGATCTCCACTTTCTTCTTTTCATCTTCCGGCTTCTCCGCTTTCGGGATCGATATCTTGAGAATGCCGTCTATCAGCTTGGCCTCGATCTCGTTCTTGTTAACGTTCTCAGGTAAGGGCAGTTTCCTGTAGAAGCTGAGGGTCCCTCTCTCCTTCCTTATGTAGCCTTCCCCTCTCTCTTCTCCTTGCTCTTCCTTCTTCGCACTTATCTCGACGCTGTCATCGCCAAGTTCTATCTCGACGTTCTCCCTTGCCATGCCTGGTATCTCTGCCTCTACCACGTAATGATCCCCTTCGTCCTTCAAGTCGACCATCGGGACACGGATCCCACCGACTGCAATCGATGGAACCCAGAGACCCT
>JAJRAG010000136.1 GCA_028682925.1 Methanomassiliicoccales archaeon | reverse complement strand
TGGTGGAGGCGATGTTCAAGTCTGCCTTCAATGTGGCAATTGTACGGGTGTTTGTCCCGTATCGATGAAGACTGAGAACAAGGTAAGGAACATAATCAAGATGTGCCAGATGGGATTGAAGAACAAGGTTCTTTCGACCCCTTGGGTCTGTGCGACGTGTTATCGATGTTTCGAGCATTGCCCTTCTGGAATGAACCCAGCGGAATTGATTGTCGCACTCAGACATATCGTCGTCAGGGAGTTGGGTCCACCGCCTTTCGTAGTGGCGACGGCACAGAACGTGGCTAACCTTGGCCAATCTGTAGAGGTATCTGGAAAGATCATAGAAATTCGAAGAGAGATGGAATTGCCTGCCGAACCGTTTGACAGAAGGTACAGAGACAAGGCAGTGATGGATATCCGGATTATTATGAAGACAACGAGTTTCGACAAGCTCATCGGCATAAATCTGGAGGACTGATTCCATCGCATATAAGGAGGCCAGAATACCACCCAGATATGCCCTTTTCCTTGGATGTCTTGTCCCGAACAGATATCCAGGAATAGAGCAGTCCGCAAGGAAGATCATCGAAGCTCTGGGATACAAAGACAAATTCACCGAAATACCTCAGGCCACATGCTGCCCGGTTCCCGGCATCTTCTACTCGACCGACAAGACCACTTGGCTCGCCCTTGCTGCCAGGAATCTTTGTCTTGCACAAGATCGCCGTCTGGAGATGGTCACTCTCTGCAACGGTTGCTTCGCCTCATTGTTGAAGGCGACGGAGTATCTCTCCGAGCCTAAGACGATGGGCGATGTGAACAAAGTACTTCGCGGCATCTACATGAAGTACACTGGAATTCCGAGAGTCACTCCTGAAGGGAGAAGAGTGCTCGAACCTCTCAAGGTAAGGCATTTCGTCGATGTGCTGTATAATGACGTTGGCTTGGACAGCATCAAGGCTTCCGTCACCAAGTCACTGGGCGGTCTGAAGGTGGCTGTGCACTATGGATGCCACTATCTACGCCCCACTGAAACCGGCGCGATCGAGAATCCTGAAAATCCTCACATGGTCGACGACGTAGTGAAAGCTCTCGGGGCAGAATCGATCGACTACCAGAATAAGCTTGATTGCTGCGGGGCAGGCGGAGGTGTAAGATCCCACGTGGCGGATCTTGCGGCGGCGATCTCCAGAGACAAGTATGAAAATATCGAATCAACTGGTGCCGATTGTATCCTCACTCCTTGTCCGTTCTGCCTGCTGCAGCTCGATACGGTCCAGGAACAGTTTGAGGGTCGCAAGATCCCAGTCATACATGTTGCCCAGCTTGTCGCCCTTGCAATCGGTACTGATCCAAAGATGTTGGGACTTGGACTCCACGAGGTCTCCTTCGATAGCATGCTTTCTAAGATCGGGGGCGACTGAAATATGGACGATTATGATCCGAAAATCATCGCTTTCTGCTGTAACTGGTGCTCTTACGCAGCCGCGGACCTTGCTGGGACCTCAAGAATCCAGTATCCGTCGAACGTCAGAGTGATAAGGGTCATGTGTAGCGGAAGGGTCGATTCGATCTTTGTTCTCGAGTCTTTCAAGAAAGGAGCGGACGGGATTCTTGTCGCGGGATGTCATCCAAGGGGCTGCTATTATTTGACTGGAAATGAGAAGGCGGAATATAGAATGGAGTTCCTCCGCGAGATCATGCCTCAGATCGGATTGAATCCCAGACGTCTAAGACTGGAATGGATAGCTGGATCTGAGCCTGATAAGTTCGCAAGAGTCTGCAGGGAGATGGTCGAGGACCTGAAAAGACTCGGCCCTACGCCATTGAAGGGAGGGATCGAATGACTGGATCCGGCAAGGTTGGCGCCGTCCTCGTCGTCGGCGGTGGAATCGGAGGAATGCAGGTCGCATTGGACCTGGCGGACTCTGGATTCAGGGTCCACATCGTCGACAACACGCCAAGCATCGGTGGAACGATGGCCCAGCTGGACAAGACCTTCCCGACTAACGATTGTTCGATGTGCATCATGGCCCCGAAGCTCGTCGCTGCTGGCAGACATCAGAACATCGAACTGATATGCAATTCCGAAGTGACAAAGGTCGAGGGAAAGGAAGGAGACTTCAAGGTCACGGTCTCAAAACGTTATCCGTATGTCAAGTCAGATAAGTGCACGGGATGTGGCCTTTGTGCAGAGCATTGCCCGATCGAAGGTCCAAGTTGGTTCGACGAGGGGATCTCTCCCAGGAAGGCGATATACAAGCCGTTCCCGCAGGCCGTCCCAATGGTGTACACGATTGAGAAAGGCATGTGCATCGGGTGCGGTGAATGTCAGAAGATCTGCACGGCTGGTGCGATAGATTTCAAGGTATCGGAAGAGGAGATGCGGGAGATCAGGGTCGGTGCGATAGTACTCGCCACGGGATTCGAGAAGTTCAAGGCGTTCAAGAAGAGGGAATATGGATACGGTGTCTACCGCAACGTTATCACCAACTCTGAGTTCGAACGCATGCTTAGTGCCTCGGGCCCGACAGGTGGGCACATATTCAGACCTTCTGATGGTGACGTTCCTGAGAAGATAGCGTTCGTCCAGTGCGTTGGCTCAAGAGATGCTCAGCTTGGACATACATACTGTTCTTCGGTATGCTGCATGGCCGCCATAAAGGAGGCAATCATAGCTCAGGAGCATGAGCCCAATTTAAGATCCCACATATTCTTCATGGATGTCAGGGCTTTCGGAAAGGAGTTCGAAGACTACAGCAAGAGAGCAGAGAAGGAGTATGGGGTCAGAATATCCAGGAACAATCGCGTCGCGGGTGTCGAGGAGAATCCGGCAACCGGCAACCTGACAATACGGTTCCATCAGGAGACAAATGATGGCACTGAGGACTTGCTGGACGAGACCTTCGACCTTGTTGTTCTATCTGTTGGTATCTGTCTTCCAGACGATGCAAAGAAGCTGTGCAAGAAGATCGGTGTGAAACTAAACGAACACGACTTCTGCTGGACATCTCAGTTCGAGCCATTGGAGACCAACGTTCGTGGCATATTCGTCTGCGGAACGTTCCAGTCCCCAAAGGACATTCCCGATACAGTAGCGCAGGCGAGCGGCGTCGCTTCGAAAGTGGGGTCTTTGCTGAGCGAAGCGAGGGGCACTCTCGCTGCAGAGGTCAAGTACCCTGATCCGATCGACGTCGAAGGCCTTGATCCGCGTGTTGGCGTATTCGTCTGCCACTGCGGCATCAACATCGGTGGAGTTGTAGATGTACCAGCCGTGGTCGATTATGCAAGGACACTGCCCAACGTCGTTTACGCCGAGCATAACATCTACACATGCTCGCAAGATACCCAGAAGGTCATGAAAGAGAAGATAAAGGAACACAAACTTAACCGCGTCATAGTCGCGTCATGTACGCCTAGAACGCACGAACCGTTGTTCCGTAACACCGTCAAAGAAGCGGGTCTGAACGAGTATTTGTTCGATATGGCGAACATACGTGATCAGTGTTCCTGGGTCCACATGCATGAAAAGGACAAGGCAACGGAAAAGGCGAAGGACCTCGTCAGGATGTCCGTTGCCAGAGCGGCAATGTTGGCACCTCTAGCAAAGCAGAAAGTACCGGTAACCAAGAGCGCCCTCGTCATTGGAGGAGGGTTGGCTGGCATGACCGCAGCGCTTGAGATAGCCGCACAGGGATTCTCTGTTCATTTGATAGAGAAAGACTCGGCGCTCGGTGGGAATCTTCGTCGAATACACTTCTTGATAACTGGGTCCGATCCTCAGAAGATACTCTCAGATTTGACGAGGCGCATAGAAGAAAACCCAATGATTTCGGTCCATCTCAATTCGACATTGACTGAAGTGACTGGATACGTGGGCAGTTTCAAATCCACTCTATCTAATGGGGACAAGATTGAGCACGGAGTCATCATTGTCGCATCAGGTGGCGTCGAGTACAAGCCCAAGGAGTATCTGTACGGGAAAACCCCGAAGGTCATGACGCAGACTCAGTTG
>JAJRAG010000020.1 GCA_028682925.1 Methanomassiliicoccales archaeon | reverse complement strand
CGATATCGACATGGAAGACATCTGCCAACGTAAGGGTGCCAGAGCCGGGAGCGACTGCGTTGAGCTTGTCGTTCATCAGCTTCGTGATCTCTTCGAAATAGGCTGCGAACAATAGGAATGCCGCCAAGGCAGCAGAGCCCATCGCGTATCCCTTCGTTAGAGCTTTTGTTGTGTTTCCGACCGCATCCAGTCTGTCAGTCCTCCTCCGGACGTCCTCCGGCTGATCAGACATCTCGACTATGCCGCCGGCATTGTCTGTGATTGGCCCAAACGTGTCCTCGGCCAGTATGAAAGCACAAGTCGCAAGCATGCCCATCGTGGCCACGGCCGTGCCGTACAGACCGTAGACGAATGCGTCCGCCCCTGCAGGAGCGGCTGTGAGACCGAGAGCGTATGCCGCAAGCAAAGAAATACATATGGCAATGACCGGCATGGCCGCGGTCTCCAACCCTACAGAGAAGCCAGTAATTATGTTTGTCGCAGGGCCAGTCTGGGAAGACTTCGCAATATCCTTTACCGGTCTCCACTCCCCGGAAGTATAATACTGGGTTATGTAGACAATTATGATGCTCAGAACGATTCCGATTAGACCACAATAGAAGTAGACGATGTTTCCAAGCATCTCGTCTACGACGAAGTAGAAGAATATAGCCGCTAGAATGCTTGTAACATAGTATCCGCGATTCAATGCTGCCATTGGCCTCTCGTCCTCGTTTCTCATGCGAACGCTCATTATCCCTACGATGGCCGCGAATACGCCGAACGCACGCACGACGAGAGGGAAGAATATCCATCCATAGTGTTGCTGTCCGGTCGCAAGGAAGATGGATAGGCCGAGAATCATCGCGCCGATGTTCTCTGCAGCAGTCGACTCGAAAAGGTCCGCACCTCTGCCCGCACAATCCCCGACGTTATCACCGACAAGATCGGCGATGACAGCGGGATTGCGCGGGTCGTCTTCAGGAATCCCTGCTTCGATCTTACCTACAAGGTCCGCACCGACATCGGCGGCTTTTGTATAGATACCGCCACCTAGCTGAGCGAAAAGTGCAGCGAAGCTCGCACCAAAGGCATATCCGACCGCGTAGAAGAGTGCATCCTTGAGCCCGAAGAAGTAGTCGTATAGGAAAACGACCCCTCCGACCCCAAGAAGACTCAGAGATACGACAGCGAGCCCCGAAACGGCACCTCCCCTGAACGAGATGACTAGCGCTTCGTTCAATGATCTTCGGGCTCCGCTAGCCGTTCTGATGTTGGAGTTGACCGAGACGTACATCCCGATGTAGCCCGACAAGGCGGAGAAGAAGGCTCCAAGAATGAAAGCCACGCCGACTTCGACCCTGATTCCGATCGAGATCACGAGGGTGAGTATGACACTTATCACTGCAATTGTCTTGTATTGACGGGCAAGATATGCCATTGCGCCTTCTCGTATGGCATCTCCGATGACTCTCATCTCTGGTGTCCCCTTGTCCCTCTTGAAAACGTTCCAAGTGAGGTACCCGGAGAATAACAGTCCGACAATGCCCGCGATTGGTATGAAGTAGACTATCGGGTCCATGAACGAACCTCCCTGCTTCGAATTTGGGGCGTAATTATAATGTCTATATAAATGTTTTACCGAGGCTTTGGAGCCGAATCACAGACTGGGATTGATTTTCTTCCGATAAACAAAGATTATCTGCGATTGGCTCGCATACTCCCTGCGTTGGCGAACGAAATCACCTTCATTTACGACCTGCTCATAGCCATCGCGGTCGGTGCGTTAGTCGGGCTCGAGCGAGAGCACCATAGAGATGAACACATCGTGCTTGCGGGAATCAGGACTTTCCCTCTCGTCTCGGTCAGCGGATTCATAATCTCATACCTGGCGAGTCTCGATCCCGCCTTCGACATGTTGGTCATAGCCGGAATGGTCATAATCTCGATCTTCGCGGTCGGGCTGCTCTATATGCAGTATGAGATGAAGGTGCCTGGTTTCACGACCCCGCTTGCATTCGTTGTGACGTACCTGGCCGGCGTCTTAGTAGGATACGACCACGTTTTGGAAGCGGTCGTCCTAAGTGTAGCCACAACGTTCCTTCTGATATCGAAGAAGCATTTGCACAGATTCGCACAACTTCTAACGGAGAGAGAGATCATTGGCGCGCTGGAGTTCATCACGATCGGATTCATCCTGTACCCGCTAGCTCTGGAGCTTCACTTGTCTGGACCTTTGGCCGTCTTCGGAAGGGGAGGCGCACTGGACCTCAGCACGACAGTTCTCATCGTCATATTCGTTTCGTCTATCTCCTTTGTCTCATTCCTTGTTGTTCGATGGAAAGGACCATCTCGTGGGTTGAGATTCTCTGGTTTGCTCGGCGGACTTGTGAACTCAGAGGCTGCCACGGCATCAATCTGCAACCTGGCGAATGAGAAGAAAGAAGTTGTCAAAGCAGCCGCCTCAGGGATAGTCCTGGCAAACGCGACCATGTTCATCAGGAACCTTGTGGTCTGCATGTTCGCCGACCAGAGTCTTTCAACCGCCAGCGTCGTCGCGCTGCCGCTCCTGGCCGTGAGTGCGATTGGCATGGGAGTTGGATTCCTGATGAAGGTGGACGAGACCGGCAAGGAGCCAATGAAGGTGGCATCGCCATTTGCAATCGCCCCCGCCCTTAAGTTTGGGGCGATGTTCGTGATCGTTTCAGCGGTGACAATCCTGGTTCGACAGTACATTGGAGTCGAGGCGGTCTACGTTACGGCCTTAGGTGGATTCATTTCGTCGGCTGCGGTGGTGGCTTCCGTCTCAACACTGACTGTCGCTGGGCAAGTCGATCCGTGGGTTGCGGCGGAAACGATAATGATCGCATGTATGATAAGCTCACTGAACAAGCTGATCATATCCAGAGCGTTGTCAAGAGAAGTATTCTCAAGATCCAGAGCTCCACTGCTCGTATCGGCGGTCTCCGTGGCTTTGGCAGTGGTGTCGGTATTCGCGGTCGGAGCGATTCACTGAACGTGCTTCCACGCTGAGATCTCTTGTTGCGGAGGCGGAACTAGAGAAGTATCTGTGACGATTGCATCGAATGGCCAGGTGCGAAATCAATGTATATTCGTACGACTCTGACCTTTCCAAAATGATGAGTAGTGGGGATCTGACCGGGCTCATCTCGGTCTATGGTTATGTGGTCCTGGTTGTCCTATTTTCGAGATTGATCAAGAGCAGAACGACGGGCGAAATCCATCGCAAGGTCCTCCACATCTTGATCGGCAACATCGTCCTGTTCTGGTGGATGTTCGATTCGCCTTATGTGATGGCATTTCTTGCTGCCGCGCCCTTCATTCCTCTGCTTCTTCTGGTTTCTCCAATCTCGCCGATTCGCCGACTGCGAACATCGTTCCTTGGAGAGACGACCGGGGAGAGTCATGGGTTCGGATTAGTGTATTATGCGATATCATGGACGTTACTGGCTTTCTTTCTTTTCGATCAAAGGATGATCGCGTCGATAGCCATAGTGGCGATGTCGTATGGGGATGGATTGGGAGGTCTTGTGGGGAAAAGGTTCGGAAAGAGGAAGATTCTGAGAAACAAAACGCTGGAAGGGACGGCAACTGTGCTCGCGGCGACCTTCATTGCCACGATCGCGGTCCTCATGTTCTACCAATACCTTGCGTACCAAGGGGTATTTGGGACTTTTCTGCTCGACCCCGCCTCCGCGTTCGGAACAGCGGTCCTCACGGGTGGATTCGTGGCAATAGTGGAACTGCTGACTCCGGGAGAGTACGACAACCTGGTCATCCCGCTCTTGACTGCTGGAATGCTGGTCCTCGCGGGGTTGTGACGTATGCGATGGCTAGCAGTCGATGGGATTGATGGATCCGGGAAAACGACCCATGCGAACTGGATAAGAGCCTACTACGAAGAACGGGGAGAGAAGACGATGATCTATGTGCATCCCTCCTCGAGACTCATGGGAAGGTTGACGAGAAGATTGTTGCAGGGCTCTGGAATCGTCATGCAGGCCCTGGCAGGAACATTCTTCATTGTAGATGTCTTCGGCTCGCTTCGCCATATGAAGAAACACTCTAGTGAATACGACAACGTTGTCTTCGTGCGGTACCTCATGGCGACCGCGTACCTTCCAGGAAGACTGGCAAAGATAGGCTATGGCTTTTTCGTCAGGCTTCTTCCGGTGCCAGACAGATTGCTCCTCGTTGACATCGATCCGGGTGTCGCCTTCGAGCGAATATCGGCGAGGATGGAGGAGAAGGAGATGTTTGAAGATATCCCGCATCTCATCAAGACTCGAAAGAAGGTGCTTTCCCTTGCAGACGGATCATGGAAGATCACAGACAACTCATTCTCAGATGCCGACTCGCGCATCCAGCTTCATCAGATACTCGCTTACTGGGACTCCAAGTCTCAAGGTCCACGATGATTCGACTTCACGAGCCGCGTCACAATCAAAGCGCCAGTGGCCAGAATAATGCTCGAATAATAAATCGAGCGAATTCCCAAGGATGCATACATCGGGGCAAAGACGAGCGGAGCGAGCGCATATCCAAAGAACCGCGCCCCGTTGAAAAGCGACGAGGTTGTTCCCCGCTTCTTTGGAAGGACCTCAACCGTGAGGGTCAAGAGTGCTGACCATGTTATCGCCGTCCCCACTCCCAAGACGGCCAGCGAACCGGTATGATGGCCGACGGACGACGAAAGGGATAGAAGAGCAAACGCCAGAATCATAATAGTGAATCCAAGAGCGGCCGTTGCAAACCTGCCGATACGATCTACCATCTTTCCTCCGATTGGCGCGGCCACAATCCCGGCGACTCCCGTTGTCGCCATGACTATGCCGATATCGCTCTCTGACAAGGATAGAGGAGAAATTGAGAGTGTGTCTGATATGAAGGAAAGCGTGGCGACGTAGCACATGAATGTCAAGAAGCCAGCGAGTGAAAGCAAAGCAACGCTCTTGTGTTTCGCCGCCCCACCAAGGGTCCTGAGGAGAGAAGCGGATTTCGCGTCAACTTTCTCGAAAACTACCCCCTTGAAAGTCAGCGAGAAGAACGCTCCTATCAGCAATGTGAGAGTCGCGATCATGACGAACACCAGACGCCAATCAATGATCGCTATGAATCCAGCGACAAAGGGTCCCAGGGCGATACCGGTGGTCGTGGCGGCTCCAAGGTAGCCCATCGCCTTCCCCCGGTGTTCGTGGGGCACTATGTCTCCGAGAATCGCAACAAGAACGGGATTGACAAAACCATATCCCAATCCTTGAACGGTTCTCGACAGAAGAAATGTGTTGAGATCAGTGCTAGAAGCACACAGCAGACTCCCGAATGCGTAGATGGCGAATCCGGCCACTACGGTCTTCTTACGGTCGTACAAGTCAGAAATGGTCCCAGAGAACAGAGTGAAGAAGGCAAAGGGTATCATGAAGAACGAAATCGATACCAAAACCTCTGGAGCCGTACTGTTGAACTCGCCTTTCAGTGTCGGGACGAGCGCAAGAACCGCGTTTCCGGACAAGGGTCCTATGAACGCTCCCAGATAAACGGCCAATCGCCTAGCGTCAAGCAACGAGCCCAGAAAGCACTAACCGATATATATCTAGAATGCTAGAATTCAAGCCGGTTTCGTTATGCAACTCGATCGAATCTGGATAGAGTTGTCAGTTCTTCATGTCCTCTATGTCGATTATTATGTTCTGTTCGTTGATGGGACACTTGCTTGGGTCGCAAGGCTCAACGTGAATGAGAACGCTCGCATGAGGTAGTCTCTTCTTGATCTCGCGTTCCAGATGATCGGCGACCTTGTGAGAGTCTTCGACGCTGGTGTCAGCCTTCATTACAAGGTGAAGATCGATAAACCTCTGGTCCCCTCCCTTTCTCGTCCGAAGCTTGTGATAAGCGACGAACTCTGGCAAATGCTCCAGCAAGACTTTCTTGACGACCATTTCTTCCTCGGAAGGCAGCTTCTCGTCGACCAACCCCTTGCTTGATTCCTTTGTCAGATTGTATGCTGCTTTCAGAATCAGTGCAGCGACGACCAGTGCAATCAGAGGGTCTAGGATCTTCAGGCCAGTGAGGTTTATCACGACGAGACCGACGAAGACCCCGAGCGATGTCATCACGTCGGTCTTCAGATGCATCGAGTCGGCCTCGAGAGCGATCGAGTCCTCCTCCTCCGCGATCTTGGAAAGGTATCTGGAAACGAAGAAATTGACAACCGTAGATACTCCCATGATGACTATTCCTACCATAAGGAATCCGACCTCGGAGCCTGAGGCGATCTTAATGATGGACTCGAATATTATGATCGCCGCGGCAAAGATGATAAGCAAAGCCTCTACCACACCTGCCACGTTCTCGTACTTCCCGTGACCGTACGCGTGCTCTTGGTCTGGAGGCTGAACGGCCTTGCCTACGGAGTAGTTGGCCACGATCGCCGCTATGAGGTCCATCATCGAGTGGACGGCCTCCGAAAGCACACTAACGGAGAACATCATGAGGCCTGCTACCAGCTTCATCGCTACGAGGCATGAGTTGCTCGCAATTGACAACTTTGCGGCCTTTACTTTTTTCAAGGGGATCTCAATTTCTGTAAATGATGACCCTACTTAGGTCTTTCTATAGAGTTGAGGCTGGACAATGAAAGAAAGCAATGCAGACGAAGCATCGAGACCCCGTTGTGTGTAGGTTTATGACTGGAACTTGAACACTTGATGGAAATGCAATCGTTCTTGGGAGATAGATCGTGGATTTGTTACCTTCTTCTTGACTAATCCTTAACTGACCAACTTTTCTGGTGATGAACGACATTCTGATGTGATATTGACCGTGTGAGTGCGGGAGGATTCATATCGTCAGCCTTTGCAGACCCACTCTCTCCCCCAAAGCGATTGGTCCATCCGAATGTTTTTCTATGCGCAACTGTTTGGACTCTGTCGAAATCGTTGAGCAAGAGATGAGCATATGGCAAATAGAAGGGTTGTCAAGGACCTCGAGGTAGGGACATCGATGACCGTGGATTCATTAATGAGACAGATGAAAGAATCAGGAGGTTTCACCGGGAGGAAAATCGCTGACGCCGTAGATATCATCGAAGGGATGGTCAGGAACAAGACCTGTACTGTCTTTCTCTCATTCCCCGCGTGTATCATGGCAACCGGGACCAGAGGGGTCCTCGTCGAACTTGTCAAGAAGAGACTCGTGGATGTAGTGATCACGACCTGTGGAACTCTTGATCACGATCTTGCCCGCTCCTGGAAGGACTACTACCATGGAGACTTCTTCATGGATGATGCAGGACTTAGAAAGAACAACATCAGCCGACTTGGGAACGTCCTGGTTCCGGATGAGAGCTACGGCCTGATTCTAGAGAAGAGACTCGCTCCGATGTTCGAAGAGATACTAACAGGCAAGAACTCGATATCTACCAAAGATCTCATCGACGAAATCGGATCAAGGATGGAAGATGAGAATTCATTGCTATATTGGTGCCATGAGAACGAAGTCCCCGTGTTCGTCCCGGGAATCACGGACGGGTCCTTCGGAAGCCAATTATGGATGTACTGGCAGACGCACAGAGATCTCAGGATCGACCTTTTCAAGGACGAGCAAGACCTTTCCGATATCGTCTTTGAGGCCAGTGAGACTGGGGCGATCGTCATCGGCGGTGGAATATCGAAGCACCATGTCATCTGGTGGAACCAATTCCGCAATGGTCTGGATCACGCGGTCTATCTGACGACCGCGGAGGAGTATGATGGCAGTCTCTCCGGTGCGAGGGTTCGAGAGGCGGTGTCGTGGGGAAAGGTAAAAGCCTCCGCCAACCAGATAACCGTAGAAGGGGACGCTACACTGACTCTGCCCATTATTGTCGCTAGCTTGCTGGAACGCTTGAAGGTGTGACGTTGAAGAAGGTTGTTCTTATTGGCGGAGATGGTATTGGTCCTGAGGTTGTGTCAGCTGCTGTCAGGATACTTGAAAATCTGGACGTCAGCTTGGAGTTCACCGAGGCACAAATGGGTTTCGAGTGTTCAAAGAGGACAGGCCATTTCATACCTAAGGCGACAATGGAGGCACTTGAACGAAGCGACGCCTGCCTATTCGGAGCCGTGACCACCCCTCTAGACCAGAAGCAGAGATCCTGCATACTCTATCTTAGAAAGCACTTCGACTTATATGCGAACTTGCGTCCGGTAAAGCGCCTTCATTCATCGATAGGATTGGTGGATCTGGACATGGTGATCGTGAGGGAGAACACCGAGGGGATGTACACGGGCGTGGAACACGAGGACAGCGAAGGGGTCACGCTCGAACGTAGAGTGAGCGAGGGGGCAAGCAGAAGGATTGTGAGACGCGCTGTCGATCTCTGTAAGAGCGAAGGGAGGAAGCGAATAACCTGTGTGCATAAGGCGAATGCGTTGCGGAAGTCCGATGGCCTGTTCAGAAGGATTTTCTTCGAGGAGGTCGAGGGACAGGGACTAGAAGTCAAGGAAATGCTGGTCGATGCGGCTGCCGCAGCCCTTATTCTGAAGCCGAAAGACTTCGATTGCGTCGTTACATTGAATCTCTACGGGGACATAATCTCGGATGAGGCTGCAGCACTCGTCGGCGGTCTGGGGTTCGGCCCCTCTGGAAATGTCGGTGACAAATATGCGATCTTTGAGCCTTCCCACGGTTCTGCTCCGGACATTGCTGGCAAAGATATCGCAAATCCCATCGCGACCATGCTGTCGTCCGCGATGATGCTGCAATATCTCGGAGAAAAAGGACAGGCGGCAAGAATCGAGAGGGCGATCCGCCTTGGCCTCGAGAGGGAAATCAAGACAATGGATGTTGGTGGTGAGTATAGAACGACAGAATACACCGAAGCATTGATCAAGCTTCTCGATGAGGTCTAGGCAGGACTGCCCGAGGTCTTGTTTCTGCTGATCGGGTTCACACTGTTCAAAATCCAGGTCACCCTTTTCATCTCCCAGGAAGCAAAGTCCTTGGCCGAATTCTCGGAGGATTGATGTTGCGTCTTGAAGACGCGAAATTCAGTCCAGATGAGAACCAGGAAAAGCAGGGCGATGAATACGATTTCTACTACCGAAGCGACGCCGAGATACTCGATTTGGAATGCGTCCATGAAAATGTGAACCCCCCAGAAGGACAGAGGAACCGCGAATCTGAAAGCCATGGATGCTGGGGCGACTATCATGATCGCGATCGGACTGTGAAGGGTCGACTTCCACTGAATGCCCGAGTTTAGCAGCGACTCTGTATTCGTAAGACCGTTGACACCATGGGCATTGACATAGTTCGGGATTCCGAGGAAATGATCGAGGTCGATGAAGACTCCAAAGAGCATTCCGACCATGGCTTCGTTTCTGTCAAGGTCAAGCTGCCTGATGATCAGCATCACCACGAGAAGATGGGCGATCGCTAGCATTTGCCCATTCTCCAATTCGCCTTTGTATCGGTAGGAGACAACATGAGTTGACGGAGTTCAGATGAGGAGCAAACATAAGATTCCCTACCAGCCAATTATCAGATACGATAACAAAGGTTGGACGCAGGATCCCCCATGGCATAGGGGCGCAACGGGATGTATCTTGATATTCTAGACCCGTTGAGAATCCAATAAACGCTTTGGATTTCACGAGCACCCTCCGGAAATCGGGGTCAGCTCAAGACTCCGATTATCAGCCACAGTATGAGGATTATCACTCCAAGTATCATGCACAAGGGAAAGAGAAGCCCGACGACAACGAATACTATTCCGAGCATGAGAAGGGGATAGAGGCTGCCGAAAGAGTCTTTCTGCACATTGACGACTGGAGGTGGGGTTGCGGCGAATTGCTGCTGCGCTGGCTGCTCCAGCAAGCGCCCGCAGTAAGGACAGTACAAGACGCCTCCGATAGCTGTCTTGCCGCATCCAGCACATATCGTTCTCAGGCTTTTTCCACAACGCGAACAGAACTCCCAATCTTCGCGGACTTCGTTTCCACATCTCGGACAGAACGACATATGGAGATTCCCCTCATCTCCAATAGAAAACGTAAGAAATGGTCTGTATTTGTACTTTATTCAGAATGTCGCGATTCGCAAATACCAGTTCAATATTCATTGGCAAGACGAGTCGCCCTGTCGCAGCGTCCGAACTCCTCAGGAAACGCAATCCAATGACCAGATGAGAGTCTGTCTCAGTTTCGAAAAGGACATATATGGTCTGATGTGTGCTCTCATCTGACAAGTCTCTTTGGGAGGTCTGGAACATGTTGCCAGTAGGTCCACTCATGATTGAACACAGGTTGATCGAACGGATGGTTCGATTGATGGAAAAGGAATCGGACAATATCGAGAAGACTGAGAAGGTCGATGTCGATTTCATCGATACGGCGGTCGATTTCTTGAGGACCTATGCGGACAAATGTCATCATGGAAAGGAAGAGGACATCCTATTCACGCAACTAACGCGAAAACCTATGATCCCTGAGCACAAGAGGACAATGGATGAGCTGCTGGAGGATCATGTTCTTGCCCGACAGACGGTCGGAGCCCTTGTAGACGCAAACCAGACTTATCTGAAGGGAGACATGGCTGCTACGGCCGAGATAGTCAAGAGGCTGAAGATACTCACAGACCTCTATCCCGAGCACATAAGAAAAGAGGACAAAGGGTTTTTCGTCCCGTGCATGGATTACTTCACGAAAGAGGAGAGAGATGTCATGCTCAGCGATTTCTTTGAATTTGACAGACGGATGATCCACGAGAGGTACAAGTCTGTCGTGGAAAGGTCTGAGAAGGAAAAGGAATCCGCGGGTAAGAGCTGACCTGCCCCGGATTCCATAGTGATTTTGATGATGGAGGGACACGATGGACAAATGGAAGTGCACGGTATGCGACTACGTTTATGACCCTGAGCTTGGCGACAAGAGCGCAGGGATACCACCTGGTACCGCCTTTGAGGACCTTCCAGATGAATGGGTTTGTCCGATTTGTGGTGCCGACAAGGATGTGTTTGAGAAGATGATCCCCTAGCAATTCATGGATCCAACTCTGCGCGATAGGTCCAAACCACTTCATGGCATTCTCATTGAGAAGAGTCTTGGCTTTTTATCGGTCAATTGTCGACATGACGGGAGAAACCTTAGTGCGGGGATAATTAGTCAATCTTAAGAAATGACCATCCCCGTACACGATTGAATTTGTCGATTTCCTTCTGTCTGGATTGACTCAGTAGTATTTCCAGACGGGAGCACTACTACTCCTTTTCAAATTGAAAATGGCCAGAGGATTGCTGATGTCGGGTAAAATTGAAAAAATACTCTGGGTTTGTGCGGCAAACCCTTTCTTTGGCTGAGGTCGATCACAGTGCTAACACTGCCACCCCTACGGCGACCAAGATCGCCGCGATTATGAACAATATGACCACTGCAAATATGACGGCCAAAATCGCGATTGCCAATGCTTTGAGCCAACCGACATTGAACAGCATCTTATAGAGGCCTAGAAATGCCAGAAAGCTCAAGACTGAGGCCACAATCACCGCAATGATCGAACTCGTGAAGATGTTCGTGACGAGGTAAGTGGCTGCATATACGATCACGAACACGATACCTCCTAGGAGCATGCCAAGCATGGCCGCACCCAGTGTCGCTCTTCCCTCAGTAAGCACCTTTGCTGCGAGCCACAGGGGTATTGAGACTATTACCCAGCCGACCAGTAGCACAATTACAGCGATTATCAATTGCCCTAGATCCATATCCTTACCTCCGAAGACGATTACGCCGTCAAAACACTCATTTGAGGCACGCCTATTAAAATGAATCGTCTGCCTCGAATTCCATCAAATTTCCTTAATCTCGATCAATCATTCAATGACCTATGCAAAGTGGATCGATGAAGAAAAGGACGCCATCCTCTTGACCATGGGTGTCCTTGGACACTTTCCATCAAAAGAAAAACAGAAAATACTGGCCATCGGGAAACCAGGCGTCGGTGCCAAATTCGACTATCGGTCATCGGGGCAAGCGATAAAACGGAGACACTTCCTAGCCCTGATTCTCGGCAACCAAAGACCACGCCTTTCTAAGGATGACACCGGCGGCGATTTGCATGAATCCCATGAAAGTGATCATAAGTCCTGCCAAGGTTATCACGACGTCCAGCCCTGATGCCGGATTGAAGACGAGTATGATTGCCAGCACCAAAGAGGCGATCCCCATGATGATCGGGGCGATGCTTCCCGTGTCAAATAGCAGCTTGTCGCCACGGCCAAAGATGAGAAAAAGTCCACTTCCAAGAGTCCACACCGCCAAAGCGAGCAGCAACACCCAAGACGCGATACTTGGGTAGTAAAAGATGACCACTGCCATGATTATCGCAATCACTCCAATGAGGATGCTTATCCATACCATCTTTTTCTGTTTGATGCCCAGCCCTTTCCAGACGAATGCCAACCCCAAAACAAACACAGCGGTAGCGGCCGCAAAATAAATCAAGTTCAGAGCCAGGGCATTGTTCGTTGCAATGATTATCCCGATTAGGAGAAGAGCGAGCCCAACTACCACATGAGGCATCCATCTGCTGCTTGGCACTTCTCGGCTCTCAATCTTCTCTCCCTTCATGCTCTTGGAGGCATCCTTGAACCCCGTCCATAGAAATAGCATCAAGGGGGCATCCTCAATCATATGGCCGATGCTGTGCTGTTTGGGATCCACCCGGTCCAGATGAACGGAGTAGTAGTCCCCCATGTCATGAGCGTGCAATAGGCCATTCCGCCAGCTCCCTTTGCTTCCCTTGTGGGGCAGATTGTACTTCGAAACATACCAGCCTGGGGACAGTTCGGTGACCTTGTCCTTCGGCACGGAGACCTCCTTCTTGTCCTTGGAAAGGTCCTGCACAAAATCCTCGATGGAAGGCATCGGTAGCTCTCCTCTAGCCCCTGAAAGAGTAATGCTCGTGCCAGGTGAACTTGTCCGACTTGTCATAGCAGAAGATGTAGTCGGTTCTATTCCTGAAGTTGCTCGGTTCGTCGTACGAGGAGGTCGTCTGCCAGATGATCAAAGCTGCCAGGAACTCCCTGCCGAATCCTTCCCTATCCCCCGACAATTTGGTGACGACGTAGATTAGCATCGTTGAGACCAACAATGCAACGAGAAAGCCTACGATGCTAGCTGAATCAACCATAAGACAAGCTCTGACCTATTACTATATAATCGTATCCTCAGGTCAGGGCAGAGGGCGCCACGTATTCTCAGTGCATCTACCATCTCAGTCAAGTCAGCGTTGTCCCATAGATCAAGCGAAAGACTAATAAACATGTGATTGCGTCGATAAATAGGTGATGCGAAATGGCAATAACGATGAATTGGGGGGCACTGGGAATTGGCGCGGTCGTAGCATTCATTATAGGCTGGCTGATATTCGGTCTCCTTGGTGCAGTAGTATTGGCCATCATAGTCCTGGCACTGATGGGGATTCTGAAGATTAGATGAAGTTGGGAAGAGTTGGATTTCGATAATGTAAAGAAATGGAAGGGGTGGGGCCTTTCTCTCATACCTTCGAACATGTTCTTTGGATCGTGAACGGTACAGATCACCCTCTTGCTAGTCGTATAGTGTGTCCAAATCCTCTTGGCCCCACTTCAACTCCCGATAGTTATGGCGGGTTTAACGCTAAGGAAATACATATCGAAAAGGGCGACTGGCCAGACGCCAACGAATAGACTCCTCTAATGAAAGAGTAATATCTGAATATGCTCGGATTCAAATCCCGACGGTCATGAACAGAATGTATTTCAAGCGTGAACAGGTCGCAGACGACAGATATTGGTGGGAATGTCGGCACTTCGACATGGCAAAAGATATTTCATTCGTGCTCTTCATATCGCGACCTCTTTCTCAAGGCTGGAAAAGTCAATCTAGACAACAAATTTCATATAGTTGATGTTCTCAAGTTTGGTCGAAAAGACCGGGACAGTTAATCAACGCCCAGTCTTCAAGGTGAATGACATGAAAGAAAAAACCAAGAAAGAAATCGACGAAGGAATTGAGGATCTTCAGAAAGGAGTCAGGAGTGGAGTCAAAGCTGTTCAGAAAGGCGCCAGGGATGTCGGAGATGCCATCGACAAGGAAGTGAAGAAAATACAGAAGAAAATGGAAAAATCGTAAACAATGAGCTCTTTCTACGAGCCCATTGCGACGTATGATGCAGCAGGTCCGACTTGAATCAAATCGATTGAGTCTGTGCCCAACTGATTGAGATACGATAAAGACCGAGTGTTTGTTGGAGAACCGAGCCAGGACAATCATTAAGTAGCGCGGGGCGCCTCTCAAACCGAGCCCAGTTGAGCATGGTCGAACGTGATGTCGAGGAGGAAGCGGGGAAGCTCCTTCCCGTTGTTAGGGGAGAGTTGGTCGAGGCGGAGGAGTTCGTCAAGAGATTGGAGCGTCCAACACCCAACGGCATCTTGGTCACCGTTATCGTTGTCTGTCTGATCCTGGCCTCCGCCGCGTTGATGCTGATCTTCGAGAAATGGGTCCTTATCTGGTTCATAGTAGCGTTCCTGCTCTACTCCTTCAACTTCATAGTCTGGTTCCT